>JAGODO010000259.1 GCA_017998165.1 Flavobacteriales bacterium
ACAACCTGACGATGTTGGATCTTATCGGCGAGGAACATGCCGCAGGCACGGGCTACTACGGCACGCCCTGTACGAGCTACCCGCTGGGTGAAATGCGCACGCTGAACTATCAAGCGGTGATCGGGAACAACGGCAGCCTGGCCCAGACCAACGTCCGCTTGCGTGCGGAGATCACCGGCCCTGATGGCTTAACGTCAACACACATCAGTCCGGCCATCACGTTGACTCCCGCAGCGCAGGACACCCTCCTTCTCCCGGGGATCCAACCGCAGGACCTGGTCGGCGACTATCACTATGTGTTCACCGTGCTCCAGGACCAGGAGGATGCCGAACCGGACGACAATGTGCAAGAGTTCACCATCCGCGTGGACAACGAGGTCTTCGCCCGCGATGAAGGGCAGGTCGAGAACTCACGCGACAATGGAGGGGATGGGTATGAACTGGGCAATCGCTTCTGGGTGCAGGGATACGACCGCACGTTGGAAGGCGTGGACGTGGCCGTCGGTCCGGGAACGGAGCCCGGCGCCTTGATCACCGCGATCGTGTACGAAGGGCTCAACAGCTACGTGGGCAGCAGCGACCTGTACACCATCTCAGCGTCGGACATCAATGTGTACGGTGGCACGCACTTCATCCATCTGCCCCTGCTCATACCTGCGACGCTGGACAACGAACGGATGTACCTGGCGTGCGTGTATGTGCAGACCGACTACGGGAACGTCTTCACAGGGACCAGCGGCACCAGCGAGCCACAACTCTCCTTGGTGCGGCCGCTCGATTCCCAGTCGTGGTACTACACCACCGCAACGCCCATGGTCCGTATGCGGCTCGTCAACGATGTCGGTGTGGAAACGCTGTCACCTGTTGGGGCCGGACTGCGCGCGTGGCCTTCGCCGTTCGAGGACGAGGCGACGATCAGCTTCACGAATGAGCGGGCAAGTGCCGTCCGCTGGGAAATGCGCGACCCGGCGGGTCGTCTGGTCCGGAATGGGAATTGGGGCTCCATTCCCTCAGGTGAACGCCGCTTCACCCTGGATGGTACGGACCTCGAAACAGGGGTGTACACGGTGATGGTTGAAACAGGTGGTGTGCGGTCAACAGTGAAGCTCGTCCACCAAGCGCGACGGTGAACGGACCGGCTGCTGACCGTGACAGAAAAGGTCTCCGCGAGGGGACCTTTTCATTTTCCGACACCGGATCCCCGAAGAGCCAACGCAAGGACTTGGGCTACTTTCGCGGCCCTTTGCCGCAGAACGCGAGCACACCGGTATGGATCGGTTTGTCGCCCACGTTCGAGGACGGGGACAGATCCATGCGCATAACGATGATCGGCCGCCTGACCTTCAGTCTCCTTTTCTTGATGGGCATGTGGACTTGCCAGGCGCAGTCGCGTGCGTTGTGCCTGTACAATGAAAGCTTCCCTGCGGGTGGTCTGCCCTCGGGCTGGGTGGGGCTGCCCGCCGAAGTGGAACGGTTGGACGCTGATGGGAACGGCACAGGTGCATTCGTCGCTCCCTGGCAGGTCGGTGATGCGCTCCAGGCGAACGCCGCCGGATATTTCCCTGTGCCGGAGGAGCCGGTGGGCAACACGTTCGCCATGGCCAACGACGACGCGGCGCCATGCGACTGCGCGATGAATGACCTTTCGCTGTTCTCGCCATTCTTCGACCTCACCGCAGCGACAGCGCCCGCCGTCACCTATCGGGTATATCATGATGGCCGGCCATTCAATGGCCAAGCTTCACTGTGGGCGAGCCCGGATGGCAGCTCTTGGACCCAGCTTGAGGAGATCCCCGCAGCATTGGGGATCTGGCAGCAGCGCACCGCCGATCTGGGGGCTTTTGCCGGAGGCACGGTGCAGCTCCGGTTGCGGTACAGTGATGCGGGCCACTGGGCGTCCGGGGTAGGATTGGATGACCTCTGCGTGTTCGAGCGCGTGCCGGACGACATCGCCTTGTCGCAGACCTGGCTCGGCGACATCACGGCCAGTTCCTTCAACACGAGCGTACGTTCTTTGGGCTATTCGCGGATGCCCTTCGAACAGCAGACCCCTCTGCGACTCTCCGCACGCATCCGCAACAACGGAACGTCCGCAGCCTCCACAGTGCGCATTCATGCGGACATCGCCGTGGGGGGCGATCCGCCCACCACGGTGATCACCACCGTAGCGGAGACGCTCGCACCTTTGAAGGACACCCTGGTCACTTGGGAAACCGGCTTCATGGCCGACGGGCCCGGCGCGATCACGATCACCTTGACCGCCGAAGCCTTGAGCGCGGATGAGGAGCCATCTGACAACTCCGCCGGGTTGGGCTACGTGGTCACGTCTGCCGGGGTAGGCAACAATGCCATGGCGCTGGACAACGATCTGGGGAGTTCCGTGTGCGGCACGGACAGTGGCTTCTCGGCCGGTTGCCGTTACGAATTGACCGGTGACGGGAGCATTGTCCAAGGCATCAGCGTGCGCTTCGGGGCGGGCACAGCGCCCGGATCACGCGTGCATGCCCTCTTGATGGATGCCACGCTGAACCTGTTGTCATCCTCGGCCTCGCACACGGTAAGCGATGAGGATCTGGCACTCAGTTTCTCGGGCGGCTCCGTGTATATCCCCTTGGACAGCGCTTACACCGTTACCGGGGACCAGGACGTGCTGGCGCTGGTTCGGTGCCTGCCCGACAGCGGGGCATTGCGGGTGGCTTCCGGAGGCGCTGTTCCCGAAGGCGGGGCGTTCCTCATTGAGACGGATGGGTTCCTGATCTCCTACCCCACTATCGCTCCGATCGTCCGGTTGCACTTCAGCGAACCGGTGACGGGACTTTCGGGCGACCAAACTGGATATGCCAAGGAACTGGTCCTGTCGCCGAACCCGGCCACCGAAGGTGCCACGATTCACTTTGGGCAACCCCTTCAGCGCTCTGCGGCGATGGTGGTTTGCGATGTCAGAGGTCAGCACATGGCTTCCAGAATGCTTCCTCCGGGTACCCAAGCGACCTGGCTGGATACCAGCGGGTGGCCGAGCGGGATATACATGGTCCGGTTCTCGGGCCTTGCTACCGTGAGGGGAGCGCGCTTGGTCGTGGGGCACTAGTCTTCCGAAGCGACCCCTCGGTCGGCCGACCGCTGTGCGAACGTTGGAAACGGAACGCGCATCGCCAGATGGCGAAGTGACACTCCATTTGTCCCAACAGCAACGGCTCGTAACTACTTTAGCCCCCCAACCCCTTATTGGAACAAACCCAACGAACCATGAACAAGCGTTACGCTTCTTTCCTGGCTTTGGCGACGATCGGTTCCGCCGCTTTGGCGCAATCGAACATCCGTCAAGCCCGGATGGCCGAGCCCGTCCTTCAGCGGACCGGGCATTCGACCCCGACCCCGGCCCAGGAGGACCGGGCAGTGATCTGGACCAACACCTTCGCCGCCCCGTCTGACTGGGTAGCCACTCACCCCGCTGAGGCCTTCGATTGGGACTGGGAAGTCGGCGTTGGCTTGGAATCCACTGGAGGATTCCCGACCACGGCGATCGCCAGCAGCACTTCCGACGACGGCTACGCGATGTACGATTCCGATCTGGGTGCCAACCAGGATGGGGCGGACTACGAAAAGGCCGAGCTCTCTACGGTTGCTCCCATCGATCTGAGCGCCTACCCGAACGTGATCCTGGAATTCCAGACCATGTACCGTCGCTACTCGAACGAGCAGACGTACGTGGTGATCACCACCGACCCCCTGAACTGGCCCCAGGTCCCGAGCGACACGGCGACCGTGGACCTGCCGGTCGGCATCTATCCGGTATGGTACCCCGGGGAGCTTTCCAGCGGTGTACCGGTACCCAACCCCACGATCAAGCGGGTCAACATCAGCGACGCGGCCGGTGGTCAGTCCACGGTGTACGTGCGCTTCCTGTTCTACGGGATCTGGGGCTACACCTGGTACGTGGATGACGTGAACATCTTCGAGCAACTGCCTTACGATGTGGGCTTGGCGAGCAATTTCATCAGCCACACCGGCGACGGGAATGAGTTCGCGCGTGTGCCCCTGGGTCAACTCGGCAACAACCTGAACCTCGGTGGCGAGTTGGCCAACTTCGGCATCAACGACCAGACCAACGTCGTGCTGCATGTGCAGACCAAGGACGCGTCAGATGTGGTGATGCTGGACTACGCTACGGCACCGGTGGACCTCGCTTCGGGCGTTTCGTCCAATGCCAACGAGAATGTGACGATCACCGACTGGCCGGTAGGCACTTACACCACCACGATGTGGATCACCACGAACGACCAGGCCAATGATGGCGACCCCGCCAACGACACCATCGTTCGCGTGTTCCAGGTCACTGCGGATGAATACTCGTTGGACGGGCTGGGCGTCTATCCCGACAACATCCTTTCGTCCCTCGGTACGGCCTCCTTCGCCAACAACCCGGACGGTATGTTCTGCTTCACGAACTATTTCGTTCGGGAGGAATTGACGGCTTATGGCCTGTACATCGGGATCAACGACCAGTCCGTTGCGGGCGGTTCCCTCCAGGCCACCTTGCACGACACGACGGACGTGTTCGCCGATGACCCGACGGCCCCGCTCACCAGCAGCGCGGACTACACACTTACGCAGGCGGACATCGATGCGGGTTTCGTGGTCCTGCCCTTCACCGAGTCCTACAACCTGGATCCCGCAGCGGGCTACTTCGCGGGTGTGAAGCTCTTCAGCGTCGGGAATACGTTCGATATCCGCATCAACGACGACTTCACGGTCCCCCAGCCGGGCAGCTACATCTACCTGCCTGAACCGACACAAGCCGGCGATGAGCCCGGTACGGCCGGTAACGGGAACGCGTTCGTTATCCGTCTGCTGTCCGATCCGACCATCGGCATGGAAGAGCGTGAGGAGTTGACCGGTGTGAACCTTTTCCCCAACCCCACGAGCGGTCTGGTGAACGTGAACTTCACCGTTCAAGGCTCCTACAACGTGGAACTGATCAACGCTTTGGGCGAGACGGTCGCTACGCAGCGCCTGAACGGCACCAGCACCGTTGACCTCAGCGGCCTGGCGAAGGGCGTTTACTCGGTGCGCATCTCCAACAAGGAGAAGGCCACCGTGCAGCGCATTTCGCTGAATTGACGCGGACACCGCTTTTGATGAACGCCTCCCATCTAGGGGGGCGTTCATCTTTTGAGCCCATTTCTCGTGGAACAGGGTCTCCGGCCCGGTCGGACCTGTATAGACCACGGGGGTCCGTGGCCTTCGGCCCAGCAACGGAGAGCGCTTCCCGGCGCGTCTGATGAACGGCCGGTGATGGACCGTGAAGAAGATCCCGAACAAGGATCGGACTC
>JAGODO010000260.1 GCA_017998165.1 Flavobacteriales bacterium
GAATACGACCGCACCTCGTGCGCGTAAGCGTACTGGTGGTTGCTGAACATGAAGAGCAGACAGGTGATCAACGCCGTCTTCCGATCGCCCAACGCCCGGCCCAACAGGAAAAGCGGCCAGACGGTGAGAACACTGAACAACGCCGACGGCACACGCAACCAGGCTTCCTCCAAAGGTGCGCACCCGATCCAGGCCTTGATGAGCAGGAAATAGAACGGAGGATTGTTCTCGGTCCTCAGCATCTCCAGGAACTCGGACATCGGACGCGTGGCCCAGAAGACGGTGAACGGCTCATCGCCGCTCAACTCATTCCCGCCAAGCCACGCGGACTTCAGCAGCGCGCTGACCGCCAACAATGCGATGATGAGCCTGCGATCGATGACCTGTGAGTGCATGTGTGCGGGCGCCGAAACTACCCGCCGGACGCTCTGCGAACAGCCCTACACCCCGAAGTGGTACGCGATGCTGAACGAGAACGGCGGCGGTTCGGACCGCACTTCGATGCTCGGATTCTTCTTCAGCGCATCGATGTCATCCTGGAATTCCTGTGGCCGGAAGGGCAGGATCAACTCGAAGCGCCAGAAATTCCGCGCATTGTCCCGGCGGTGGTTCTCAACGCCCAGTCCCACGGAAGGGCCATAATAGATCCCGTTGTACTGGTCGGCACCCTTCACGACGATCACCGCGTTGTAGCCGTACATCGCGGCCAGGAACGGACACCACTTCGCCTCCGGAAGTATGCGGCCCTGGGCCCCGACGTTGTAGGCGAACCCCGCGAACGCGTAGCCGCCACCAGCGAACATCACCAAGGGGGGCGCCGGGCGGCATTGCACCTGCGCGCCGATGCCACCGTAGTCGATGCCCAGGCCCAGACCGATATTCCACTCCATGCCGCTCGGAGGGGCTGCCGGTCGCTGCTGAACATAATCCTGCGTGAAAGCGAGGATCGGGATGAACCCGGCCACGCCAAGGAGGGACCTCATGAGGGAAAGATAGACGTCCCTCATGTACCTCCGCTGACCGCCCTCCGAACCGGGCTCACGCTTTTGCGAACGGACGCTCGGTCCGGAACGCCACGTAGAGGTACCCCGCCAACACAAGGGCCCGCACCAGGTAGTCCGTCGCCCCGGCCATTGGCAACTGATCGCACAACCACCAAGCGAAAACAGCGAATGCCATGTAGGCGAGCACGCGGCTCACGTTGTACGGCACAGGGTAGTGCTTCTGCCCCCACACGTAACTGATCGCCGCCATGCTCGCATAGCAGGCGAAGGTGGCCCAGGCCGCCCCCATGTAACCCATTCGCGGGATCAGCGCGAAGAGCAGAACGAGTGTGATGACCGCTCCGACGATCGCGATGGTACCACCGGCCCGCGTACGGTCGGTGAGCTTGTACCACACGCTCTGGTTGTAGTAGATGCCGAGGAACACATTGGCGAGCATCAGGATGGGCACCACGCGCAGGCCTTCGTGGAAGGCCGGGTTCGGGATGAACCACTTGAACAGGTCGAGGAAGAGCATCACGCAGAGGAAGGCCGCCATGCACACCGCAACGAACAGGTTCATGATGCGGGCGAACGTCTCCCTGCTGTTCTTCTCCTGCGCATGGCTGAAGAAGAACGGCTCCGCACCCATGCGGAACGCCTGGATGAAGAGCGTGATCAGGATCGCCAGCTTGTAGCACGCGCCATAGATGCCGATCTGCGCGTCAGCGGCATCTTCAGGCAACAGGTATTTGAGGATGATGCGGTCCGCCGTTTCGTTCACCATGCCCGCGAGACCGGCGATCATCAAGGGCAGGCCGAATACGGCCAAGGCCCGCAGCAGTTGTTTCTGGAAGTGCGAGGGCGATGGCCACGAGGGCAGCAGCACGAGCAACTTCACACCGGTGGATACCAGATTGATCGCGAACACATAGCCCACACCGAAGGCGGGATCGTACACCGCATCCATCAGCGCTGTGCGCTCGCCCGCGTTGTAGCGCTTCATGCAATAGAGTAAGAAGAACACGCTGAGGGCCACGTTCACGGCCACGCTCAGGATGTTGATGAAGGCGTACTTCCAAGGCCGCCCTTGTTGCCGCAGCCGTGCCATGGGTATCGCGGTGATGGCATCGATACCGATGATCAGCACGAGCAACAGCACGGAGCTGGCGTACGCCGGGAAGCGCAATCCCTCAGCGATGGCTCCGGAGAACAAACTGCCCAGCGCCATGAACAAGAGCGCTGGGATGAGCAAGGCATAGGTGGCCGTGCTGTAGATCGTCTTTCCTCCATCGCTCGGCTGTTGAAGCGGCGTGTTCATGGAGAACCGGAAGAAGGCCGTCTCCATACCGAAGGTGAGCACCACGTTGAGGAAGGCTGTCCACGAGTACAGCGCGGTGACTACGCCGAAGTCCGCAGGCTCGAATACGCCCTTGCTGGTGTACAGCGGCGTGAGCATGAAATTGAGAAAGCGCGCAACGATGCTGCTCAGCCCGTAGATGGCCGTTTGCCCGGCGAGTTTGCGGAGGACGCTCATCGGTTCAATTGCTCCTCCAGGTCCATGCGTCCGTGCAGCACCCTGATGATCTCGATGGCGTTGGCCGGTCTATCCTGCCGATAGAAGATCAAATGTGATCCGACCTTAAGGCCGAAGTAGCCCTCCCGCACATGTCCGAAGTCCTTGCCAGCGCGTGGTTCACGCAGGACATGATCGAATCCGTCCAGGATCAGGTTGACGTACCGGTCAGCCTGTTCCACGGACCAATGCTCCACCGTGTACAACCAGATGCCCGCCAGATCATCGGCTGCGGCCTGGCTTACCTTCAGCTTCATCCCTTGCGGGCGTGCTTGCGGTGCAGGCCGGCCAGGAAAGCGTTGCGTTCGAAGTCCGGAACGAAGCCGGACCGCTCGCCTTTCTTGAGCTCCTTGATGAGGCTTTCTCTCTTGGTTTCCTCGACCTCGAACAACCGCAATGCCGCACGGATGACTTCGCTCACGGAGGTGAACTTGCCGGACTTCACTTGCCGGGCCACGAAAGCCTCGAAGTGATCGCCCAGGAGGATGGATGTGTTCTTGCTCATCGTGTTACCGGGATGAACGCGAAGATACCATGCTTTGGTATCGCGGTTCATTTGGGCGAATACTTGGCGCACAGAGGCCGGATCAAGACATGTTCCGGGTACCGTCGTAGCTCAGCCAATAGATGGCCGTTCGCCCGGTCAGTTTGCGGAGGACGCTCATCGGGCCGGTCGGTCGGGGACCTTGTTGAAGAGGTGGAATGGTCTGGGCGCTTCCAACCGCGCAAGCCCGAACGAGTGGAATGGGGCATGCTCGACGTCGCGGATCATCGTACTGGTCAAAAGGATCCCGGATCCCTGCTTCAGATAGAGGATCACCGCTGGATTCAGCGTGTCATGTCGCCCGACCTTCACGCTTCCGATGGCGTAGCCCTCAAGTTCCGACCAGTTGAAGGTCCGGCGAAGGCGGAACAGGTAGCGGACCTCCACGCCGGAAGGTCCCAGGAGGGCGCGCCACGGATCCCGCCATAGCGGGAGCAGGAGAGCGTATGCGCCCAGGCCAAGGAAGCCGCACAACAACAGGACCGCCCAACTCTTGCCGGCCAGGATCAGGTTCGGAAGGTAGGACGCGCCCACCAACGGGAATCCGATGGCCAGGGACAGGCAAACGATGATCCACCCCCGATTCGGACGGTACATGTAAACCGCCACGCCCTGCGCGTTGGTCACCAGGTGCTCGATGGGGTCGACGGTTGATATGCGCTCTTCTTGTCGGGGGATATTCCAGTGCTGCATCAGCCGATCGAAGCCGGTCGGTTTGATGGAGGTCGTATGGAGGTCGCGAAAGTGGTAGTGCCGGCCGGAGCGCAGGTGAAGGATACGGTCCTTAGCGCCGTCGTAGTGCGGGCGGTTCGGACTGCCTTCAACTTCGGAATACGTCACGACATCACTCGCGTTGTAGAGCTCGCGTCGGCCGAGCGGGTAGGTGAGGTAGATTGTGCGCCCCTCGGTGTTGAAGCGGAACGCGGAAATGGTCCGCAACGTTCTCCGAACCAACAAGAGCCACCCGATCAGGAAACCGGCGCCGAAGACGGATGTGGTGACGCGCTCAGCATCGAACGGGACCAGCCCGTTCGACACCAGGTTGATCCCGAAGCCCACGCAGCAGAGGGTGAGCGCGGGAAGCCAGATCAGATAGGTCAGCCAGAGGTCTCCGGCGTTCGGCCTGAGCACGATCACAGCGGGCAGGACTTCCTTGCGGGTCACGATGGCGTGAAGGTCAGGGTTCTGGCGCTGCTGCTCAGCCCATGGATGGCCGTTTGCCCGGCGAGTTTGCGGAGGACGCTCAAGGCTGGAGAAATGACATTCCGGCAAATATGCTGCCCGCCAAGTCGGCCTCTCGAACGGTGACCTGGTTAGTCATGAACACGCTGGTACCAAGTGGGCAACTCGGTGAACTGGGGCTCAAGCGTGAACTTGTCGTTGTTCTCGAACACGATACGATAGCAACGGCGCCCGGGAGGAAAGACAGGTCGATCGGTCGTGAACCAGATCGAATCCCCTGCGATGGAAATCGTCGCTGTGTCTGAAGGCCCCCATGATTCCACTGAATGGCCTGTGCATCTGCCATCAGCGAAGAACTCCCAATTGCCGCGCTTGTGGTCGGCTTCGCGAACCTCCCACTTGCCTATGATGGCTTCAGCGGGTCGCTTGTTACAGGCTTGCAGCAGCATTGCAAGGGCCGCCGCCCAAGCCGTTTGTTCGGCGAGTTTTCGGAGGACGCTCACTTGTTGCGGTTGAACATGCACCTGAAGCCAGGGATGAAAACAGGGACTTGTTCCGTTACATCGACATCAATGTCATATGCGAATCTTCCGGGAAAGTTCCTGATGTTCAGATCGGACAGGATGACCTTCCGGCGGTCGATCAAGTCGAGGACATAAGTGGCAAAGAGATATCGTGATCGTACCTCGGTTACTGAGCATTTGGCGATCCGCGCTACCGGGACCGTCCTACTTCTGAAAAAGGAATATCGCAAAGTCAGGGTCTTGGTCGAAGTGTCTATCGAAATCGCAATAGGCCATGCGAAAACAGGTACGGCGAAGTAGTAGCCAAGTAGCGTCAGGAAGCCGGTCGTCGCTAGCAGAAAACTGATCATCGGGGTGGACAGTTCTTGTGAGACAGCCATCAGAAGTAGGAACAGACTTGCACCTAAGCTGACCACTATGTTCAACGTGCGGATCACCAACGAAAAGTACCAAGGCCGATACCAGGACATTGGTTCACACTCCGGTGAAATTCGGCTTCCTCTTCTCCATCAAAG
>JAGODO010000261.1 GCA_017998165.1 Flavobacteriales bacterium
CCAACTTCCTCACCCAGGACGAAGAGGCCTCCGGCATCATCGACATGAAGGACATCCTCGGAAAGGGCAAGTTCCTGTTCGTTGACCAGGCGCACTATGCCACGAACCCCACGTTGGTGGAAGGTGGGCAGTTGCTGGAGTTCGCCACCGGCGATACCCTCAACCCCTGCGTGCCTGTCTCGATCGCTTCGATCACAGGAGCTACCACGTTGTGCAGCGCTGATACGCTGGCCTTGAATTCCTCCGCATCAGGCACACTGCCTATCAGCTACAGCTGGAGCGGTACGGGATCCTTCCTGTTCGGCAGCACTTCACCCAGCGCGCTGCTGACCGGTGCGGCTTCCGGCAACTACACGCTCACGGTGACGAACGCCTGCGGTAACGCGAACGGCGTTGTGGCCGTGGTGGTGAACCCCGCTGGTACCTACTATGCCGATACGGACGGTGACGGCTTTGGCGCAGGAACCGCCATTGTTGCCTGTGTGCAGCCGCCAGGAACGGTGACCAACAGCGCGGACAACTGCCCGACGCTCTTCGGCCTCCAGGGTGATGTCTGCAACGACAACAACGCCTGCACGATCAACGATGTGATCACCGCGGCTTGTGTTTGCGCCGGTACCTTCCAGGACACCGACCTCGACGGCATCTGTGATGCCAACGACAACTGCCCGACCCTCGCTGGTGTTCAGGGTGATGTCTGCAACGACAACAACGCCTGCACGATCAACGATGTGATCACGGCCGCTTGTGTTTGCGCCGGTACACCGGACAACACCGACACCGATGGTGACGGTATCGCCGACTGCACCGACAACTGCCCGACCCTCGCTGGCCAGCAAGGCGATGCCTGCAACGACAACAACGCCTGCACGATCAATGATGTGATCACAGCGGTCTGTGTCTGCGCCGGTACACCGGACAACACCGACACCGATGGTGATGGTATCGCCGACTGCGCCGACAACTGCCCCACACTCGCCGGTCAACAAGGCGATGTCTGCAACGACTTCAACCCCTGCACCACCAACGATGTGATCAGCGCGGGTTGCGTTTGCAGCGGTACGCCCGACAATACCGATACGGATGGTGATGGTACGCCCGACTGCTCGGACAACTGTCCGAACGTGGCCGGCCAGATCGGCAGCGCTTGCAACGATGGCAACGCGAATACCGACAACGATGTGCTGAACGCCAGCTGCCAGTGCGTTGGAACACCGGTTGTCTGCACGCAGAACGAGGTGACGTTGACGCTGACCACCGATGCCAACGGTTCCCAGACCAGCTACGATATCGTGCTGACGGGTACCTCCAATGTGGTATGCAGCGGCGGCGGTTACGCCAGCAGCAGCACCATCACGGCCAGCTGCTGCCTGCCCAACGGTTGCTATGATCTGCGCGTATTCGACAGCGCTGGTGACGGTATCGCCACGCCGGGCGGATACGTCCTCCGTGATGCTGCCAACAAGCGTATCATCGACAACGACGGCAACGGTTCCACCTTCACTTCTTCGAGCATCAGCCCGCTCGGCTTCTGTGTACCGCTGGGCTCCGGCAGCCTGGACGCCGCGACCTGCGATGTGCTGAACGCCACGCCCACCACCGTCCTTCATGCGGTCGTGGATCCGGCCGTATCGAGTGCCTACATCCCCGGCCATCCGAACAACGCGAATTCGGGCTACCAGTTCTGGGTCACCAACCCCAACGGTGGCTACAGCCGTCGTATCCTCATCACACATGCATCTCCGGGATCAGCCTGGCCCGTAGGCACACCGGCCGCGCAGAAGGCCACGTACTTCCGCATCAACGCCATGAGCAGCGCCCCGGTGGTACCGCAAGGTCTGCTCTTGAACGTACGTGTGCGCTCCTTGATCAACGGCACCTACGGGGTCTTCGGTCCCGCTTGCCGACTGCTGCTACCGGTTCCGCCCTGCCAGCCTTCGCAGCTCACCACCACCGCCGACCCGGTGGCCTCCTGCGGTGCTACGGGCCTGACGCTCACCAGCACCATCTACGCCACCCCCGTGACCGGTGCCACCAGCTACCAGTTCGAGTTCTCCAAGGCCGGTTACCTGCGCCGCATTACGCTGCCCGTGCGCCAAGTAGCCCTGAACTTCCTTACTGCACCCTTGCAGAACAACAACTGTTATGATGTGCGGGTGCGTGTGACCACGGACGGCGGGATCACCTTCTGCCCCTTCGGTCCCACCTGCACCATCACGATCGGCAATGCGACCTGTGGCGGCAGCGCCATGGCTCCGCATGCCGATGACAACAGCATCGAGGATATCGCCTTGAGCACCCGCTTGAGCATCTGGCCGAATCCGAATGACGGTTCGCTGCTGCACGTCTCGCTCAGTGATCTGGACGGAAGCGTGAACACCGTTGCCGTTGATGTGACGGACGCCTATGGCAAGCTCGTGCTCAACAGCATCATCCCCGTTCAGGACGGCCTGCTCAACAGCTCGATCGACCTGCAACAAGACCTGGCACCGGGCCTCTATCTGGTGAATCTCCAGGCCGGTGATCAACGCTTTACCGAGCGACTGGTCATCCAGTAAGCACATCCTCCGTGCGGCGGCCCCGCTGGACTCCGGTGTTCCGGATGTCCGGCGGGGCTTCCGCTTTGCGAGTGAACGGTAACGTCAGTGCCGAAGTGACGGACTACTTTCGACCATGCCCAGCACGAAGGCCGATATGGAACACGTTCCGCAGCCCTTGTCCGCCAAGCGTTTCGCACACATGGTGCGCAAAGGACTCAAGGGACTACAGAGATCCCGCGCCCGCTGCCAGCGATCGGCGAACCCGGAGAACGTTCACCACTTGCGAAGATCGATCAGACATGTGCGCACGTTGATGGACATCTGCGCACATCGGGAGAAAGGTCACCAATGGCGCAAGCCGCATTCGCGCATCCGGCAGTTGCTGCATGCCCTCGGGCCTCTACGCGACCTACAGGTGCGCATCGGCCTGTTGCGCGACCTTGTGGAAGCGCATCCGGCACTGGTGCCCATGCTCCACCGTGCGGTCAAAGAGGAGCGTGAAGAGCGCAAGGCCGTACACGAGCTGATGGCACAACTCGAGTTGCACGAGCTGGGCGACTTGCAGCGTCGGATGCGGCACCGTGGGACAAGTGGTCCGCCACGGCCGGCGCTCATGCGAACCATCGCCTCGGATACCCGTGAATTGTGCGCCCGATGGAAAACCATGCGCCCGAAGGATCCACGCTCCATGCATCGCGTTCGCGTAGCGCTCAGGCGTCTCACCCACCTGTTGACCACATTCGCCCCGCACCTCAGGGCCGAACTGGTCACGGACCTGACCGCCCTGAAGCGCATGCAGGTGCGGTTGGGAAAGGCGCGCGACCTACACTTGCTCCTGGACTGGACGGCGTCCGCATTGATGAAATTGCCGGTGGCCCAACGCACCGGGGTAGAGGCCTTCCTGGACCGCTCACTGCATCAGCTCGAGAGACGCATGGCCGCATTCGTGCGGCAACATCCGGATCCCGGTATCTGAATCCGTGCGGTCAACCCTTCTTCGCGGAGAGTTTCTTCAAGCCCTTTGATGCCTTGCGGTATTCCTTGGCCATGGCGGCCAGGATCTTGCGGGCCTTGACCGAAGGCTTCACGCCGCCCTTCCGCACTTCCTTGAGCAGGATGTCCACGTCAGCACGGAATGCCTGCGCTCCGAGGCGGAGGCGTTCGGCTATACCGTCCATCCGTTCATGGTCCGGTTCCGCAGTGGGCTTGACCTTTTCCGCAGCTCCCTTTCCTGCGGTCGATCCCACCGACTTGGAGGCCGCCTTCCCTTTGCCGGGTTCGCGTTCAACACGCTTCACGGGCTTCTTGTCCTTTTTCTTGCTCATGCGATAGGGGCTTCAGTCCACTCCGGTTCCAAAGATGATCGGAAGCAGGTCCGGTAACACAGAAAGAACACCGCACTCCGGAGAACTTAACATGGGCGGCCATCCCTTCCGTTCGGTGAACGACGCATCGCCCCGTGAAGAAACCGTGCGTTGACACAGACTTCCGGAACCGGACATTGAACCATGATATACGCGCGATGATGGCCTTACATGAGGGCTGGTGCTTTGCCGCACCCAATCACAGGATCTTTCATGACACACACGTACGCCCCCCAGTCGCCCAGCCGCACGGCGCGTCTTCGTACCAAGGACCGCATACTCCACATCGCGATCGCCATCGGACTTGTCGCCCTCGCCGGCATCGCCCGCGCACAGATCACCCTGAGCCACCTGGGCACATACGCAACGGGGCAGTATGACGTGGCTGCAGCGGAGATCGCGGACTTCGATCCATTGAATGACCGCATCTGGTTCAGCAACGCACAGAACAGCATCACGGCGCTCAACGCGAGCAACCCGGCTTCATTGACCGTGTTCACCACGATAAACATGGCCGTGTACGGCGGTGGTGTGAACAGTGTGGTGGTCCTGAGCAATGGGATCGCCGCAGCCGTGGAAGCAAGTCCGAAGACGAACCCCGGCAAGGTGGTCTTCTTCGACCTGAATGGCAATTACCTGAACCAAGTGACGGTGGGCGCGCTTCCGGACATGCTGATCGCGACACCCGATGGTAGCAAGCTGATCACCGCCAACGAGGGCGAGCCGGACAACAACTACCTCATCGACCCGCTGGGCACGGTGAGCATCATCGATATCACCGGCGGCTTGGCCGGGGTGACGAATGCGAACGTGACAACCCTGGACTTCTCCGCTTACACACCGGCGATGTTGCCCGGCGTGCGGATCTTCGGTCCTGGCGCATCCGTGGCGCAGGACATGGAGCCGGAATACGTGGCCGTGAGCGGTGATTCGCAATGGGCCTTCGTCACCTGCCAGGAGAACAACGCCGTAGCCAAGATCAACCTCGCCACGAACACCATCACGCAGGTTACCGCCCTCGGTTACAAGGACCACTCGCTCGCAGGCAACGGCTTCGACGCGAGCGACAGCCCGGCTTCGATCAACATAGCGAACTGGCCCGTGCGCGGCCTCTACATGCCCGACGCGGCGCATGCCTTCACCATTGGTGGCCAGACCTATGTGCTCTACGCCAACGAAGGGGACGTACGCGAATGGACAGGCTCACCAGGGTACGTGGAATCCCTGCGCGTGAGCAACGCCGCGGTCGTGCTCGACCCAACGGTCTTCCCTAACGCTGCCACGTTGAAACAGAACGCCAACCTCGGCCGATTGAACATCAGCAAGGCGAGCGGCGATACGGACAA
>JAGODO010000262.1 GCA_017998165.1 Flavobacteriales bacterium
GATGCACGGTGAGTTCGCCCCGTTGAGCCGGGGTGTGGTGATGCCCGAACTGCTGTCCTCCCCCATGCATCCGCTCATGCGCTTCCTCCAAGCGACCGGTGGCAACTACATCCACTGGGACCCCAGTGCGCACATCCGCTGGTTCAACATGCGCGAGGGTCCGCTCGGCAGACCCGGGCCACGTGTGGACAGGAACGTGGTGATGCCCGCGTTCGCCTTGTGCGAGCATATCACGGAAGACAGTCTGCGGGCCTGGGCCGCGGACATGTCGCGGTGGAGCGATGACCGTACCACCCCTGAGGAGCGCATCACACTGTTCCGTCAGATGAACGCACGGAGCGATCGTTTCGTCCAGTACTACAAGGATGACCGGCCCTGGCACTACGCCGTGGGATCGCGGGCGCGGCTCACTGCCCTGTACTTCCATCTGGCCGGTTCCGGCGCACTGTTCCGCTCCTCCGAAAGGGAAGCGCGATGGTTCATGCCCTCCCCCTTCCTGCTGGACGCACCGATGCACTGGATCGTGCTCATAGGCGGGTTGCTCGCCGCGATGATCGCCGTGCTCCGATGGAAACGCGGGACCACTGCGGCTTGGATCGCGCTGGTCACGCTCACGAGCATCTTCATCATCCCGTGGGGGCTACGGCTTTGTGAAGGACGTTACCTCGTGCCCATGTATCCTTGGTTGATCGTGCTGCTCATGATCGCGATCGCGCAGCTGGCCGGTCCCCGCTCCACAGCCACCGCTGGCTGATCACGATCGCCGCTCGTTGTGCGGACCGCACCGATGGTACGCTGAACGTGCTTCCGCGTTGTGCATTCCCGCCTCTGCGGGCATCCCATCAGCATACACATCCACCACATGCTGCATCGATCGATCGTAAGTCCCGTCCTCGTCGCGCTCGCGCTCATCTGTCCCGGCAAGGAGATCCCGGTACCCTCCACGATCACCAACGCCAAGGTCTTCCTCAGCGGAGCGCAGGTCACACGCACCGCCAAACTTGGTCTGCCGGTCGGTAACACGACGCTCGTCTTCGCCCGACTCAGCGAAGAACTGGACCCGGCGAATATCCAAGTACACGGACAAGGGGCCTTCACGATCCTCGGTGTGCGCCATCGCCTGAACAGCTCCGACTCCAGCACCACCAAGCAGGAAGTGAAGACGATCGAAGCGCGCATCAAAAGCCTGGCGGCGGAGATCACCCGTGAGCAGGCCGCCGTTGAACTCTTGATCAAGGAGGAGGTGCGGCTCGCGAAGAACGATCTGTTCGGCGGTGACAAGGGCGTGAGCATGGAAGAACTGCAGCGCATGAACGAGTACATACAACGGCGCATCGAGACCATCTCCACGAGCACGATCACCAAACAGGAACACATTACCGCGTTGAATGAAGCGCTCAATGAACAGCACCGGAAGCTCGTGGAGGTGAGAGGACGGAAACCGGTGCCCACCAGCGAAGTGCTCGTGGACGTGACGTGCAGGACCGCCGTGGAAGCGCGGCTCACGCTCACGTATCTCGTACGCTCAGCAGGATGGACGCCGAGCTATGACATTCGCGTGAAGGACATCAGCCAACCGCTGGAACTCGTGTACAAGGCCCAGGTGTTCCAGAGCTCCGGCGAGGACTGGAGCGACGTGGCGCTGGCCTTGAGCAGCGGGGAACCGAAAAAAGGCGCAGTGATGCCGTTGCTCTCGACCTGGTTGCTGGACTTCGGCATGCCGCGCGTACGCTCAGCCGCACCGCCGCCCTACCGGCCAGGTGTGCGCGACGTGCGCGGTTTCGTGAGGGATGAACGCACCGGGGAAGCGTTGCCTTTCGTGAACATCACCGTGGCCGATGAACAGGGCACCACCCTCAACGGAACGACCACGGACTTCGAGGGATACTACGCCATCGCGATACCGGAGAACGGGAAAGAACTGCGCTTCAACTCTGTCGGGTACACGAGCCGGACCACGCCCATCGGCGGAGGAGTCATCAACCAGGATCTCTCACCCGGCGCGGAACTGCAGGAAGTGCTGGTCACGCGATACGCGGTCCCTATGATCGACAAGGACGGTGGCGCATCGGGTGCGACCATTACGCGCGACCAGCTCCGGAACTCACCTGCCCGCACAACCGTCAGCGTGCAGGGCGCACGGGCGGAAAGCTCCCACTACTACATCGACGGCGTGAAAGTCGCTAGCGGTGATGTGCCTGCGAACTACGGCGATATCACCGGCGGCCTGATCAACGTGGACCGCGCACTCGCCGATCGGGCCGTGCGACGCGCCGTGAACTTCGAGTTCAACATCGAGGTGCCGTACAGCATCCCCAGCGATGGGCAAAGCCATACCGTGGCCGTGCGCGAGGAACGCATGAAGGCCGGCTACAAGCACTATTGCACGCCGAAGTTGGACCTTGATGCTTTCCTCTTCGCCAAGGTGACGGGCTGGGACACGCTGAACCTCCTGCCCGGCGATGCCCGGATCTACTTCGAGGGCACCTATGTCGGAGAAAGTCGCCTCGATCCGACCACCACCGGTGATACGCTGGACCTGTCGCTCGGCCGCGACAAGGCCATCACCGTGCAGCGCACCAAGCGGAAGGACTTCAGCCAGAAACAGACCGTGGGCGGCAAACGCATCGACAGCGTGAGCTGGGAGCTCGCCGTGCGCAACAACAAGGCACAACCCGTGCAGCTCGTCATCACCGATCAGTTCCCTGTCTCCGTCCGCAGCGAGATCGAAGTGGAACTCGCCGAGAGCAGCGGGGCGCAGGTGAGCGAGGAGAAGGGCCTGCTCACTTGGAAGAAGTCCTTGGAACCACGCTCGAACCAGACCTGGAACTTCGGATACAGTGCGAAGTATCCCAAGGAGGGTCTGGTGGTGTTGGAATAGCGCCCAAGACTCGCGCGATGCCGGGGTCGCGGTTCATGAACCTTCCGGCATGGTACGTGTACCGCTCTCCGATGCCGCACCTAAGCGGCGTTTCTTTGTCCTATGTTCCTCCACCACATGCAACGTTCAGCTTTCGCCACCGCCCTCGCGCTCAGCGCTTCCTTCACACTCTGCGCCAAGGAACAACCGATCACGAGCAAAGTCTCGGCGGCCAAGGTCTTCCTCAGCGGCGCCCAGGTCTCGCGTGCAGCCAGCGCGAGCATTCCCGTCGGCAGCACCACGCTCATCTTCACCGGCCTCAGCCAGAACATCGATGCGCAGAGCATCCAGGTGAACGGCAAGGGCGGCTTCAGCATCCTCAGCGTGAACCACCGCATCAACTACCTGAGCGAAAGCCCCAAGAAGAAGGAGATCGAGGACCTGGAGACCAAGATCAAGAAGCTGGAGAAGGACTGGGCTTTTGAGAAGGCCATGCAGGACGTGTGGGTGAACGAGGAGCAGCTCCTGAACAAGAACAGCAGCATTGGCGGGCAACAGAACGGGCTCACCGCCGCGCAACTCCTGGCGGTGAACGACTACGTGCGCGAGCGTTTGAAAGTGACCAAGACCAATTGGCTCGCCCAACAGGAGAAGCTCACCGAGATCGGCAAGGAGGCCGACAAGCTCCGCGCACAGCTCGCGCAGTACCAGGCGGAGCAGCCGCAGCCCACGAGCGAGATCGTGGTGGAGATCGACGCACCCGTGGAAGTCGCGGCGTCGTTCACACTCACCTATTTCGTTGGACAAGCAGGCTGGACCCCCGCGTATGACCTGCGCGCCAAGAGCACGAGCGATCCGATCGAACTGCTGATGAAAGCCCAAGTGGTGAACAGCACCGGCGAAGCATGGGACAAGGTGGACCTGTCGCTCAGCAGCGGCAACCCCACACTTGGCGGGAATATGCCCACGCTGAACGCATGGGTACTCCAACAGCCGTACACGATCCAGACCGTTTCAACGGAGGCCCGTAAAAGCAGGGGGGTCTTCGCCCCAGCCCCTTCCATGGCACCGCAGACCATGGCGGACGGAGTAGCGGACAAGGCACTTCGCTATGAGGAAATGCCCGCGCAGCTCGAAGTGGAGAACACCGTGGTCTACAACACCACGACCGTCGAGTTCGCCATCGATGCACCCTTCAGCGTACCCGCTGACGGCATGGCACATACCGTAGCGGTGAAGTCACACAAAGTACCCGCCACTTACAAGCACTACTGCACGCCCAAGCTCGACAAGGACGCCTTCCTCTATGCGCGTACCACCGGCTGGGAAGACCTGAACCTGATCCCCGGACAGGCGAATGTTTTCTTCGAGGGCACCTATGTCGGCCAGAGCTACCTGAACGTGCAGAGCACCACGGACACGCTGAACGTCTCGCTCGGCCGCGACAAGGGCGTGGTCGTGGAACGCATCCGCCGCAAGAGCACGAACGACAAGGCTGTGATCGGCGGCAAGCGCACCATCAACGTGGGCTTCGACATCAACGTGCGCAATACCAAGGCCGGAGCCATCGATATCGAAGTGCGCGACCAGCATCCGTTGAGCCCGCAAAGCGAGATCGAGGTGAAGCTCGAAGAGAAGGGTGACGCGGTGGAGAACGAGCAGACCGGCCAGCTCACCTGGAACATCCATGTGGAGCCCAAGAGCACCAAGAAACTGGGCTTCGCTTACAGCGTGAAGCATCCGAAGGACATGCCGGTGGTAGTGGAATGACCGACATCGGCGTCGTTACCTTTCGGTCATGAGGATCGGAAGACTTCTTGCGGGGATCGGGCTGTGCCCGATCCCTGCCCTGCTTTGCGCACAACCCATCGACACCGTGCTGTTGGAGGAACAGAGCTTCACGCATCTGCCCTTCCTGTATTCGGTCTACTCCTCCCTGATCGACCGCACCGACGATCACTACCTGTACACCGCCGGGCTTGAATACGGCTTCTGCACTTTCGACATCAGCGATCCCACCGCACCGGATCAGGTCCTCTGCCTCTATCCCCCTGTGTTCAACGGGCTGAAACCAACGAACCTCTTCCAGGAGAACGACCTCTTGTTCATCTCTCTCGGCGGCTTTCACGGCACCACGCAACGTGCCGGCCTGGCCATCTACAACGTGAACGACCCGGAGAATGCCGTCATGCTCGACCAATGGGACAGTTCGGCCTTCAACACGGGCTCCGCCATCGTGCGCGTACAGGATGGATACGCCTACCTGGGCGCGATGGAAAGCGGCGTGGTGGTCCTCGATGTGAGCGAGCCCGACGACATTTCGTTCGTCTCCGCCTTCCAACCCGACACGGTATGGCCGGGTATCGTGAGCTATCCACCGAACGCGCG
>JAGODO010000263.1 GCA_017998165.1 Flavobacteriales bacterium
GCGCTCGGGGAAGGTCATCTTGCGGAGTGGCGGTCCGCCGACGGTGCGGGCGTAATTCAGCATGTGGGCGAAGTCCAGTCCGCCGCTTGAAGTAGTTGCTACGAGTTCCCCGGTGCTGGCATCAAGTAGCTCAGCCAGTTTACCAGAGCCAGCGACCCATTGGCCGGCGATGTAGTTCTGTAGTTGGATGCTCATTGGGAGAATGTAGAATGGAGAATGGAGAATGAAGAATGTTGAATGGAGGACCGTCGTTGATCATTGGTCATTCTACATTTTCCATTCTTCATTCCGGCAGAGCCGGAGGGGGTGGTGCCGATGAGGTCGCCGGTGATGGCGTCGAGGAGCTCGGCTTGCTTGCCGGTTCCTTTCACCCAGGTGCCTGCGATGTAGTTCTGTAGTTGGATGCTCATTGGGAGAATGGAGAATGGAGAATGAAGAATGAGGAATGTTGAATGGAGGACCGTCGTCGATCATTGGTCATTCTACATTTTCCATTCTTCATTCCGGCAGATCCGGAGGCGGTGGTGCCGATGAGGTCGCCGGTGATGGCGTCGATCAATTCACTTTGCTTGCCGGAGCCGGCGACCCATTGGCCGCTGGCGTAGTTCTGTAACTGCATGATGCGAAGATCGGAAGGAAATGACAGCCGCAGAAGCGCCTGCGGTGTTGTGGGGGAATACGGCCGCAGATTACGCAGATGGCGCAGATTTGGCTCACTACCGTTCGCGGCGAGGGAGCTGCCGAGGGCGGAATGCAGCCGCAGAGGCGCCTTCGGCGCTTGGTGGGAATACGGCCGCAGATGACGCAGATTTGGCAGATCATGGGCTCACTACCGTTCGCGGAGAGGTTCAATACCCGCGTTGGCTTATTGGAGATCAGGTTAGGTGAATGACGATGCCTGCATTTGGCATTTCGTCTGCGCCATCTTCGGGATCTGCGGCTCGCATTCTTCAGGCAGCTTCGCCGGACAGGCCCTGCGTCATCTGCGTCTCGCATTTCCTGGCATTTCATCCCGCTTCACGGGACAGGTCTTCGCTAAGGCGGGGCAGGCTCTGCGCCATCTGCGAGATCTGCGGCTCGCATTTTCGGACAAGGCCGGTGGCCACGAACCACGACGCGTATTCCCTTTTTTGTTCACGAAGCAACCAAGGGCTGGTAGCGCGTCTACCTTTAGACAGCGTAACCCTGAACACGATGAGGCTCCCTATCCTTTTTGCCGGTGCCGCGCTGTTGTGCGCCGCTGGCGTGAACGCCCAATTGGTCTTCATTCCCGATGTGCAGCTGCGCGCATGGTTCAACAATACGGTGCCGGGCAGCGTGAACGCAGGTGGTTTCCTCGACACCAGCCTTCCTGCCTTGGCAGCGGTGGACTCGGTGGAGATCGATGTCACCTGGTACCCGAGCGATATGACGGGCATCGAGTACCTCATCGGCCTGGACTACCTCAAAATGATGTTTCCCTATGGACAGGGTACGGCCTCCATCCCGGCCTTCCCGCCAGCGGTGGAACAGCTGTGGATCGAAACCTTTGGAGGTACGTCGTTGCCAGCGTTCCCGCCAAACCTGCTGCGCTTGCACCTGAACGCCCTTGACAGTATCACCCAGCTCCCTGCCTTACCGAACGGTTTGGACGAGGTGCTGCTGATCGGAATGGGGTCGCTCACCGAGGTCCCCGCGCTTCCCGCCTCGCTCAACTTCGCGCAGCTCGAGGTACTGCCGCAGCTGACCACCCCGATCGTACTGCCGGCCGGGCTCGATGAAGTGCGCTTGGGCGAGATGCCCGTGGCCATGTTTCCCGCCATGCCGGATGGGTTACGGGTACTGTATCTGTATAGCCTCTACGAACTGACCACGTTCACGGATTGGCCGGAGTCATTGGAGTCGTTCGTGCTGGGGAATACCGGGATCACCAGCATCGGTCCATTTCCCAATGGACTGCGCGAGATCCAGTTCTGGACGGGTATTGAAGAGGTCGTTTCTTTTCCGGACTCACTCCGGACGCTCCGATTCGATAGTTGGGGAGGGTTCAATGTTTGGCCGGAGTGCCTTCCTATGCTACCCGATAGCATGGAATTGCTCTTTTGGGATGTTGTGGTTGCGAGCCAGATCACATGCCTTCCGAATATTCCGGCCAACCCTGATTTCGTCTGTGTGTTCTGCCCGATGGAACTGTGCACGGTGTACAACAGCACATGTCCGAACGACAATGCGGTGGTGAGTGGCACGGTCTACCGCGATCTGGACAGCGATGGCGCGGAGGATGCTGGTGAGCCGCCCCTGCCCGGCACGGTGATATCCATCGGTCCCGGGTTCATGACCTCCACCGATACCGATGGTCGGTATTCCCGCGCTGTGGCGAACGGCACCTACACCATCACAGCCACGCATCCGTCACCCTATTTCACCGGTACCCTGCCTACGACCCACTCGGCGGTCCTCGCCGCTCCAGGCGAGATCGACTCGCTCAACAATTTCGGTGCGCAGTTCGTTCCCGATGTGCAGGACCTGATCGCCGAACTCGTCGTCTCGCCGGCTCCGCGGCCCGGCTTCACCAACACGGTGTGGCTGAGTTGCACGAACTACGGCACCACGCCGGTCGATGCGAGCCTTTCACTGACCTACGAAGCGGCACAGTCATTCGTATCCAGCAGCATCGCGCCCGATCAGATCGCTGGCCAAACATTGACCTGGGAGCTACCTGCGCTACAGGTGGGCGAGGTACGCTCCATTTCCGTGCAGCTTCTCACGTCCGTGAGCACGCCGTTGGGTACCATCTTCCTCCACATCGCACAGGCCGATCCATTGGCCACGGATGAGACCCCTACGAACAATGTGGTGCAGCTACCGGTGGCGGTGGTGGGCTCCTGGGACCCCAATGACAAGCAGGTGTCGCCGGACATCCTCTCACCGGATGATGTGGCGGATGGCAAGCGCGTGGAATACCTGGTCCGCTTCCAGAACACCGGCAATTTTCCCGCGGACCGTGTGCTGGTGAAGGACTCCCTGAGCGCTGCGCTGGAATGGTCCACCTTCCACTTCCTGGGTGCCAGCCATGCCTGTACCTGGTTCATGGAGCATGGCATCCTCTTCTTCGAGTTCAACGACATCCAGTTGCCCGACAGTGTCAGCAACGAACCGGAGTCGCACGGCTTCGTGCGGTTCAGCATCGTTCCGAGTGCGGGTCTGGTGGTGGGTGATGTGGTTCCGAACAGCGCTGCCATCTACTTCGACTTCAACGAGCCGGTGATCACCAACGATGCGGTCTTCAGTGTACAAGTGCCGCAGGGCGTCGGATCCGCATCGAACGCCACGTTCGGGGTGCATCCCAATCCGGTCGTGGATCGCTTGGTCCTCTCGGTACCGGGGCACGTCCCGGTGGAGTTCATGATCCGGGATGCCTTGGGCCGGTTGGTTCAGCGCGGCATCGGTCAGGGGCCACAGTTCGTGGTTCCCATGGATGCCTTGGGCCGTGGGGTCTACACTGTGACGATCACCGACGGAACGGTAGAGCGGATCGCGCGCATTGTGAAGAAATGATCAAGCCATATCGTGGACCGATCATGCGTGACACCGGGCTGACCGGCGATCCACTGACCGGCGGCGTAGTTCTGGAGTTGCATATGTTTCATCCCGACGAAAGGCGGGAGGACGAAGATCGGGAGGAAAGGGCTAGCCGCAGATGACGCAGATGAATGCGAATGGGGGGTGGGCTATCTGTGACATCGGCGTCATCTGTGGACGAACACTCGCGAGTGTCTGCGAATTAGCTTTGGGTCATGGACCTCAAGACCCTCAAGCTGGAGCTGCTGGAGCGCATTGCGCTGATCGACAACGAGGAGCGCCTGCTCGCCGTGAAACGCCTGCTGGACGCACCGCGCGGTTACGGCATCCCGAACGAGATGCTCAGCGTGGTGAAGGATCCTTCTGGGATGGAACGCACCTACACATCGGAAGAGGTGAAGCGCATCTTGGAGGAGGACCGTGCGCATCAAGAAGCCTTGCGCCATGAGCCGGGTGATCTGGAGCTTTCCGAAGAGGAGTTGGCCGTGCTGGATGAACGGCGTGAACGTCATCTGAAGGGAGAGTCCCGCTCTTACACCTGGGACCAGGTCGAGGAGATCCTCAAGAACGACCTGAAGCGCTGAGCGCGATGTTGATCTTCAAGGAGGAGGCGCTCCAGGAGATCCGCCAAGCGCAGTTGTGGTATGAGGTGCAGAGGCCGGGGCTTGGGGAACTGTTCCGCCGTGATCTGTTCGCCAGCTTGCGGTTCGTGGTGGAGAACCCGCCTGGTTTCGGAATTCGGAAGGATCCTTACCGCCCCGTTCTATTGGAGAAGTTCCCATACATCGTCTGGTACGCGGTGGAAGGGGACGATATCGTTGTCTACCGTGTTCGGCATGGCAAGCAGAGGCCGTTGCGGAAGTTCACCGGCCGTTGATACGGGTCGGTGATCCTCCAGCCTTGCGAGGCCGCAGCCATTACCGGCTTCCGGGCTTTCCTCCCTGACTTGAACGGGGATCGATCGCTCACGCGTTCCGCTCGGTACCCCGATATTCGTTCCCGATCAGCCAGCCATGTCCTTCTTCCAAGCACTCAGCAACAACCTGCGCCCCGAACACCGCCTCACCAAACTGCTCGTGGGCGGCGTGGGGGAGATCTTCATGGTGATGGTGGGCATCCTGCTGGCCCTGCAGGTGAACAACTGGAACGACGACCGGAAGGACGGTGTGAGAGAATTGAATGTGTTACGCGAGATGCGGAGCAACCTGGATCGCGACCTCACGGATTGTCGCTTCAATACTGAAAGGAACGGGCAACTGTTGCGGGCCAACGAGGCCGTGCTGAAGCAACTCGATGACCGCACACCTTTCCATGATTCCCTGCGCATCCACTACGGCAACATCTTCGGCAATACGCAGCTCACGGCGAACACCTCCGCTTACGACAACCTGAAGAGCATCGGCTTCAACCTGATCCGCAACGACAGCCTGCGGCAGATGATCACCACGCTGTATTCCGAACGCTACACCTACCTGCGCAACTTGGAGTTCGAGGCGGATGGAAAGCTGCAATTCGACCACATCCTGCCACAACTGGTGGCCAAGGTGGTGGTGGGCAATGTGTGGGAGAGTGGCCATCCCATCGATCCGGAAGCGTTGATGGATGATGCTTCGTTCAAGGGTTTGCTCCGCATGAACATTTTCATTCGCGGTTATATGATCGAACAGTACCAAGGAGTGGAGCAG
>JAGODO010000264.1 GCA_017998165.1 Flavobacteriales bacterium
TGCCGGCGTTCGGGAAACCGACGAGGCCCACGTCCGCGAGCACCTTCAGTTCCAGCTTGAACCACTTCTGCTGGCCGGGTTCACCGGGCTGCGCGAAGCGTGGCGTCTGGAACGTGGAGCTGTGGAAGTGCTGGTTGCCCAAGCCGCCGCGGCCGCCTTCGAGCAGTACGATCTCCTGTCCGTCCTCGGTGATGTCGAAGAGCACCTCATCCGTCTCGTCATCCTTCGCCACGGTACCGAGCGGCACTTCGATGATGGTGTCCTTGCCGGCCCTTCCGCTGCTCTGGTTGGCCGTTCCCATGTTGCCATCGCTGGCGATCACATGCTTGGTGTAGCGCAAGTGCAACAAGGTCCACAGTTGGCTGTTGCCGCGCAGGATCACGCTGCCGCCCTTGCCGCCATCGCCGCCGTCAGGCCCGCCGTGGGGCATGTACTTCTCACGCCGCAAGTGCCTGCTGCCAGCGCCGCCCTTGCCACTGCGGGCTTCGATACGGATATGGTCGATGAAGTTGGGGGAGCCGGACATGGAAAGACGATCAGTTGATGAAGACTACCCGATGGCCTTCCCCAACCGCGCGGTGATCTCCTCGATCGTCCCCACGCCGTTGATGCCTTTGTACTTGCCCTGGGCGCTGTAGTAGTCCTTCAGCGGTGCGGTCTTCTTTTCGTACTCGGCGATGCGGTTGCGGATCACGCCCTCGTTGGCGTCGTCGGGCCGTTTGCTCACCTTGCCTCGTTCCAGCAGGCGCTTCACGAGTTCTTCATCCGCCACTTCCAAGGCGAGCATCGCGGTGATGGGCTCGCTCTTCGAGTTGAGCATCTCGTCCAGCGCTTCGGCCTGGGCGCGGGTGCGCGGGAAACCGTCGAAGATGAAGCCGGGCGCGGTGTTGTGCGCTTCAATCTTGTTGCGGATCATGCCGATGACGATGTGGTCGCCCACGAGCTCGCCGCGTTCCATGATCTCCTTCGCTTCGATGCCCAGCGGGGTCTCGTCCTTGATCTCCGCGCGCAGCAGATCGCCGGTGCTGAGGTGTACGAGGCCATGCTTGGCGATGAGGAATTCGCTCTGCGTGCCTTTGCCCGCGCCGGGCGGCCCGAAGAGGACGATGTTCAGTTTCTTCATCCGTGTTCAGTTCTGGACGATGCGCAGGATGCCGGGCAGGTTGCGGCCGAGGCCGTCGTGGTCGAGCCCGCTCCCCACAACGAAGGCGTTGGGGATGCGCATCGCCACATGGTCGATGGGGATGTCCTTCTTGTAGGCTTCCGGTTTGAAGAGCAGCGCGGCGATGCTGATGCTCGCCGGATGATGGTCCGCGAGTACCGCCATGATGTGCTCCACGGTGTTGCCGGTATCCACGATGTCCTCCAGCACCACCACATGCCGCCCGCTGATGCGTTCGTTCAGGCCGATGAGCTGGTCCACTTTGCCGGTGCTGGCCGTTCCGTGATAGCTGGCGACCTTCACGAAGGTGATCTCGCATTCGATGGTGATGCGCTTGACCAGTTCCGCCGCGAAGAAGAACGCGCCGTTCAGCACGCCGATGAAGAGCGGCCGCTTGCCTTCGTACTTCGCGTTCAGGTCCACCGCCACCTGATCGATGGCCTTGCCCAGCTCCTGTTCGGAAATGAAGGGCTCGAAGCGCAGGTCGTGCAGTTGAACGGTGGACATCAGGGCGGCGAAGGTAGCATTGGCCATTTGGCCCCTTCACTATGCCCGAGAACGCGCGCCCAGATGAGGGCGATCTATCGGGCCGGACAAACAAAACGTGCGGCCATCCCCCCCTGGATCGAAACGAAATAAAGGCCATTGGCACCGGGATCCAATGGGAACCTCCAAGGGCTCGACAAGGCATTTACCACATTGAACTCGGCTACCGTCCGGCCCATCGCGTCCAGCACATGGACCTGGTGCTGCCGGTTATCCGGTAAACGGATGCACAAGTCACCCTCATCCCAGAAAACAACAGCGGTCTGTTCGGGTTCTTCGGCCACTGCCGTGCCCATGCTCAAGCTGCACGTATCCTCGTAGGAAGGGCCAACGAACTTCGCCAAGCGGTTCACGGGGTTCCCGTCCGCCTCCAAGCCACAGCTCACGTACAGTGTATCGTGGAAAAAGGCCGAGGAGATCACCTGGTCGGAGTGTTCGCCGCCCAGGCCGCACCAGCGATCCCCATCCCAGATGGCGATGAGCGAGGCCGGCACGTTGCCCGCATAGTAGAACCCGCCACCGACGAACAAGAGGCTGTCGTGTACCGTCAGGGATTCCACTTGATAATTGTACTGGTAGGACCCATTGTCGTGCTGCGGCCCCACCCCCAAGGAATTCCATTCACTGCCATTCCACCGCATGATCGCTTGCCCCGCATTACCAGCTGCAAGAAGAAATAACCCGCCCACATAGAGTTCGTTTTTGTACACCGCCAAGCACTTCCCCACTGAAAAGCCACCAAGCAGACCGTACGAACCAACAGCCGACCACGTGCTCCCGTCGTATTTCAGGATATCACGTTGGGTGTCATTGAGGTTAATGCTCCCAGTGGCTATCAGATCACCCTGGTACATAGCTAGGTCTACCACAATTGGAGAATTGAATTGATCGATCAATGTCCCCACATTCTCCCAATGCCCACCCACGCGCTTGGCGATGCCATTGCACAGGTGCCCGTCGGCATGGGTGAAGCCGCCAGCCACATAAAGTTCATCATTGAGGATCCGCAGCTTCCAGCACGCATCCTCCAACTCGCCGTAGGGTTGCCATGCGCTGCCATCGTAATAGGTGATGTACGCGATGCTGTCCCCGCTCACCGCTTGGAAGGCGCCAGCCGCTATCAGCGTATCGTGATATACGACCACGGACCTCACGTGATTGGCAAAGTCGCCGAGGGTATCCCAATCGTTGTTCTGCCAGCGCATAACGCCATTGCTGTTGAGGCTGTTGGTGCCATCGCCTGAAAACCCGCCGCAGAAGTAGAGCGCATCATGGTCGGGATCCGCATAGATCTGGAACAGTTGCAAGGCTGTGATGGGCAGGTTGCCCGGTGCCCAATACGGTTGTGCTTTCGCCGCAGAGGTGCAAGCCAGCACGGCGCAAAGCACCACCACGGCCACGGGAAATCGCCGCCCCGCTTCAGCGCCCATGGAGGATCTTGCCTACTCGCGCACCATCCACCACCACCATGTATACGCCAGCGGCAATGGACACTAGCGGATGCCGTAACATAGCGCGGTCACCACCTGCCGCATGGGACCGGAAGACCGAGCGCCCCAAGGCATCAAAGAGTTCTATCCTGTGCCTTCCTGCCGACAGGCCGACAAAGACCAGGAAGCCCTGCTGATCATCAAAGACCGCGAGACCTGTTGATCCGTGTTCTTCGACCGCGACGGCATGCTGCTCCACGCAGAAAGCGGTTGTGAATCCATCTGACAGGTTCGGGCTGTTGAACACCTCATCATACCAGGCCGGTGTACCGGGATCGAACAAGGGGAAGAAGGTGAAAATGTTCGTGTTCTTGCTGGTCATTCCCGCCGCGTAGATCAGATCTTCGGAAAGGGAGAGTGACATGATGCCTTCACCGTTAGCACTCGCGTTACCGCAGAAATAAGTGTTCCGGCCTGCGAAGCGGCGAAGGTAGCCCTCGTCCCCGATCGCGACGGAAGCCCGGCAGGGCTATCGGGTCATACGCGCCCTGTGGGCGCGCGATCCCGAAGTCATTCAACCACGGATAGACACGGATAGACACGGATACGACCTCATGGAAACGAAAGGCCGGACTCTAAGTCCAACCCCTACACTCGGACTTCATCCGTGTCTATCCGTGTGGATCCGTGGTTCTTGTATTCGACCCAAAGCGCCGTCAGGCGCGGAATCAAGACCGATAGCCCGGGGAAGCCTTCAGCCTGGCTACATTGGCATCATGTCACGTCATCGCACCGCGTCGTTCATCATGGCCGTCGCGCTGCTGTCGGGTTCGCGTGCGCAGAACTTCTTCCAACGCTCGTTCGGCCCGCTTACGGACACCGGCGCGTTCAATGTGGTGGATGCGGTGCGGCATGCGGATGGCTCCTGGGCCATGCGCACGAACGTGCCCGGCGATCGGACGATACTCGGGCTGGAGCCGGACGGCACCAATGATTGGATCACCCGCCTGAGTTCTCCGCAGTTCAATACGAACGGTGGTGCCCAGGTCATCGCCAGCGGTCCGGCGAACGGTTCCATCGTGGTGCTCAGCGATACGATGCAGAGCATCTCCGCGAACGTCAGTCGGCGTCACTTCGACCTGATCGGGCTGGGCTCGGGCGGAAACCTCCTATGGTCAAGGCGGCATTATTTCGACATCCCCGCCGCGATCTACCTCCCGAACTACTTCCACGATGTGGCCTCCGCCCCGACAGGAGGTCTGTACATGGACGGAGGTGAACCGGAACTGCCGACCATTTTCAAGTTCAGCAGCAGCGGTGTCACCGAATGGGGTCGATCGATCAACGGACCGAGCCCGGTGGGGAACATCAGCGATATGATCCCGGACGGGAATGGCGGGTGTTACTTTTTGGCGAATGGCCAGCGGATCTACGATGACAGCAGCCGGTTCGTCATCGGGCAAATGAACGCGAACGGGACTTTGGCCTGGTGCAAAACGGCCAAACCCGTGCTGAGCGGCCGTGAGATCGCACCCCGGAACCTCATCCTCCGCGCGAATGGCCACTTGCTAGTGCTCGGGCTAGAATACGGTGCGGGCGAGGCCTGGCGGGGTATTCTTCTTGAAATGGAGGCCGATGGCGATCCGGTGTGGATGAAGAAATACGCGTATGTCGGCGGCGAGACCATGGATCTGTACAGCGTGCGCGAACGCTCCGATGGCCGTCTGTGGATGGACTTCCAAACACAGGGTTATGGCTTCATCCTCCTGGACGACGACGGGGCGGTGGACCAAGCCGATCGGTTCATCCTGCAAGTGAATGGTGGTGGCATAGGTGTCGTGGCTTGGAGCCAGACCCTCATGCACGATGATGAGCTCGGTGTTGTGGGCGCCTACTTCATCGACTTCCCCGGGCAGTCCGATCCGCGCACGGAATGGCTCTGGAACCTGGATGCCATGGCGCCGGACTTCTGCGGCACGGACACGGTGACGGTCGAGGCGTTCGATACGGAACTGGACGACCTGGTCTACGCCACCGGTTTTTCGGTCTTGGTGTGTAACGTGGGTGATCTGGCG
>JAGODO010000265.1 GCA_017998165.1 Flavobacteriales bacterium
CCGCCCGAGAAACCGCCTCCGCCGGAGCCTCCGCTCTTCGATGGCGGCGTGCTCGCGGACTGCACGCTGCTGGAAAGCGAGGAGTTCATGTGGTGCGAGAACGCGCCGTAGTTCATGATCCGGCCGCTGTACCAGCCGGGGTGGTAGTTGGGGTCCACCAGGGCCCGGCTGATCATGCTCTGAAAGCGCTCGCCCCAGACCTCCTCCACGCCGAAGGCGATGGCGTAGGGGAGGTACTTCTCAAAAACCTCCGGCGTCATGGTAGGTGGGTTGAAGTGCTGCAACTGCTTCTCTTCCGCCGCGCTCAGGTACATCTTGAAACCGAGCAGTCGCGCACGCAGGGCCTGTTTCTCCAAGCTCGGCTTCTTGATGAGGTATTGATAGACCAGGAACAGCACCACGTTCGCCACCAGGAAGGCGCCGATGTACACCACATCGTTGTCGCCCCAGAAGGAGTTGTGCAGCACGATCATGGAGATCACGCACACGGCCACGCTCAGCATCGGGATCCACCAGAACCGCAGGTTGTTGCCGATGTTCAGGAACGTGTGCCACTGGGACCGCAGCGTGGTCCTGAACGCGGCGGCCATGCTCTGCACGCTCGGGTCGTACTTGCCGTCGATCTCGAAACGATCCTGCCCCGAACCGAACATGCGGTCGATCAGTTCCTGTTCCTCACGCGGGAGGCCGGACCCTCCGGTCAGCTTCACGATGGTGTACACCTGCTTGCTCATCAGGCCCAACAGCAGCGACTCCTCCTTCTCATCGATCCGGATGTGTCCCTTCACCGCCAGGTGGATCATGGCCGGGGTGATCTGGTCGTTGTCAAAACCCCCTTTCATCACCATGGCCACCGATGCCGGTGACAGGTCATCGGGCGGGTCGAAGAGCGGGATGACCGTCGGCATGTCCGGATCACGGCCGAAACGGAACCAGGTGAAGGCGCAGTAGAGCAGGAGCAGCAGCGTGATGCCGCCGCCCACCAGCGGCACAGCGTTCTTCTCGAAGAAGGTCGGCGGTGGTGGTTCGGCCACCACGCCTTTCTGGAAGCCCACGGCCACGGTGAGCCCTTCGTAGTTCTGCAGGGCGCGCCCTTGGAAGCCGACCGTGTACCAATTGACCATGGATGAGGTACACGCGTTCTCCGTGGAGCCGTACACGCCCGTGTAGCAGGCGGTCTGCTTCACCTCCGCCGCCCGGGGCAGGCGGATCACCGCTGAAATACTGTCGACCGGGAAGTCCCAGCCATTGCCGTTCACGTTCCAATAGATCTCGTCGTGGCCCGGGAAGAAACCGACCTGGCCCTTGGTGGTATAGGTGATGCGGTAGGGGTAGTCACCGGGCGTGAGGAAGTTGCCCTCGGAGCCCACGTACACCACGAAGTCGTCTCCCTCGGTTTCGGTATGGTATGGAGAGGTGGCCCCGAACACCTCCACCGCGCTGAGGGCGTACGCCACCCGGTGCTCCCGGCCGTCGTGGTCCGTGAAACGCAGCGGCAGCTTGCGCACGATGCCGCGCTTGAACTCGATCCCCTCCACATGCGCGTTGATCTCCTCGACCACCGTCAACGCCCCATCGGGCGCCACGGTGAGGTCCGTGTGCCAGGCGTTGATCTTCTCGGTCTGGCCGTGGGCGCGGACCGCACCGACCACCGCGGCCAGGATCAGCCAGCGCCGCATCAGGTGAACTTCACCGTTGGATTGTTCTTCTCCGCCGGGTTCTCCAATTCGAAGAACACGGACTTCACGAAGCCGAACGCGTTGGCGATCAGGTTGCTCGGGAAGCTCTCGATCACCGTGTTCTGCTCGCGCACGGTGCCGTTGTAATAGCGCCGCGCTTTCTCGAGGTCGCCTTCCACAACGCCCAGCATGTTCTGCAGCTCCAGGAAGTTCGTGTTCGCCTTCAGGTCCGGGTAGCGTTCGGCCACGGCGATCAGGTTCATCAGCGCGCCGTTCAGGTTCTTCTCCGCCGCCTGGTGGCCTTCCACCGTGGTGGCCTGCTGCGCGGCGGCGCGCGCGCGGGTCACGTTCTCCAGGGTCTCCTTCTCATGCGCCGCGTATCCCTTCACCGTTTCCACCAGGTTCGGGATCAGGTCGTATCGCTTCTTCAACTGCACATCGATCCCGCTCCACGCCTCGGCCACCAGGTTCTTCAGCTTCACCAGCTTGTTGTAGATACCGATGGCATAGAGGGCCACGAGCACGATAAAAGCGACGACAACGGCTACGGCTATCATGTGGTGGGGGGGTTGGGCGGAACGGCTCGAATGTAGTTCCTGCCCGGCTTGCAGGAAGACGGGGTTTGGCTATTACCGCCGCCGCTCCTGCCCGTCGCTTCGGAAACGCACGAGCCGGTAGGTCACGCTCAGACATCCGCCACCAGCGGGCTTGAAATCCGTGTTGATGAGGTACACGTTCGGCTTCAAGGCGATGTTCAGCGGATAGCCGATGTATCCGATGCTCGGAACGAAAACAAGGCTGCCGGTCTCCAAGTCCGTGAAGTAGGCAAGTTCAACGCCGAACGAGATCATCATCGCGGCTTGCGCGCCGATGCGGGGGACCAGGATCGGTGTGGAACCGGACAGCCCGAAAAGCGTGGAGGCATGGTAGGACCAGGAGTCCATGTGCCTTCCACCGCAAGCGCCCCGCACCACTCCGAGTTCAGCGAAATGGATGGGCGCGTGGTGCTCCGGATCGATCTCCATGCTGTAGCCCACCAGGATCCCTAGCTCCGGCCGCATGGGGAAGCGCGGGCCGGGCAGCGTATCCTGTGCGCATGCCGCAACGGACGACAGGATGAACAGGACAAGCAGAACGCGTGCGATCACGGCCGAAATAACGGCGGCGGCGGGCTGGTCGTACGTCCGTGATGACCAGCGCTCACGCTTCCGCGAGCACGTACTTCCGCACGAAACCGTCGATGGCGCTCTGCTCCATGTTCGGGAAGGCCGTGTAGGCCTTCATCTGCATGCGTTGGATCACCGCGTCGATGACCATCGATCCGCCCACACCGCTTCGCGCCTCGGCCAGCTTGCGGTCCTTCAATTCACGGTCTTGCAGCCAGCTCATCACCGCATCGTGATCGGCGTTCGCGGGGTCGGTCTTGCGTTCGGCCATCGCGCAAGACTATTCGGGTACCGGTACGTCCGCTGGCGGCTTGGGTGCGGGCCCTTGCTTGCGCGCCGGCATCCGGTCAGCCGCACGGTTGAAGGACCAGTCGTACTTGCCGCCGCTGCGCGGGAACGCCTTGCATTGGGGGATCAGGCTCAGCATGTTGGCCTTCACCAACTTCACCAGGAAGGCCCGGAAGTGCTTGCCTTTCTCGTTGTCCCGCTCCACCAGCCCTGCGGCCGCCAGCATCGGGTACAGGTCTTCGCTCCGCACGTTCACGGCCTGCCCGCTGGACAAGTGTTGCTCGATGCTCTTGCTGATACGCAGCGCTTGCTGGATCTCGGCCGGGGTGATGCTCATGTGCCGTCAAAGGTCGGTACTCCGGCGCGCACTCCTACCAGGGGACGTGAGTTTCTCCCGGCTATGGCCCGCATCCGGTCGCCGGGGCCCGGGAAATGGGCGGTCCCGCCCGATCACGAGCTCAGAAACGCCCCACCTTGATCGTCATCAAGCCGCTGAAGCCGCGCAGGGCATCGGCCGGCAGCGCGGTGAGGTAGATGGCACTGGTATATCGATAGTCCACGCCGACGCTCACACGCGCGTGTTCGGCCACGTTCAGTTCCATGCGCACGCCCGGTTGCACCACGAAGATGCCCTGGCTCTGCACGCCGGGGTCGATGGCCGGCTGCTGATCCTCCACCGGCACCGCATCGATGCTGCAGCCGCCATAGCCGATGAGCAAGGGAAAAGTGATGTGTACGGGAGCCCGGTAGTTGACCAGCGCCTCCGCGAATACGCCGCCGTAACCGAAGTTGAGCGTGCTCGACCGGGCCAGCACGCCTTGCGCACGCAAATAGTCGTCGTACTGCTCGGCGATGACCCGGCTCACCAGTCCGTAGCCGCCACCGCCCACCGTGAACGAATGACCGATCATCCACCCGCCCTGGCCGCCCACCAGCATGCCGCCGCTGCGCAGCACCTGCGTGTAGCCGGTGGAGACACTGAAGAAGCCTCCCGTGGAGGTCTTGCCCTCATCCTTGAACAGCGTACGTATGTCCGATGAGCCCGTGTCCTGCGCGTGCAAGGAGAGGGCCGTCAGGGCGACAAAGAGGCAGGTTGATGTGCGCATGGCGGTTCGTGTACTTCAAAACAAACAGTCCGATCCGTGTTCCGCCAGCGCGCGGGATAAATGGTGAAGCCGGATGATCGACCATTCGTGAAGACCCGGGACTCCCGATCTGTCCCACGTATTACCAGCCGCAGCGGAACGTGCCCGTTCAATGAACGGTCGGGGCCCGTTGTGATCACGAACAGGCATCCTCTTGTTCTCTGGCCCTCCGTTGGCCGTTTCCCTTGCTGCCGAGCAGTAGGGGGGAACATCCCGGCAGCCATCCGGATCGACCACCATCGGACAAGTCACAGGTGAACCCCGCCGAATGCGCGAAAAACACGCGCGCCCTACTCGGGACCATCATTCCTTGATAACGGGGAAACAAGCCCGCTCACCATCAGCCCACTTCACCTCCACGGAATAGATCCCGGGCGCATCGGTGATCGCCAGTTCGATCCGTTGGGTGCCGGTCCGCATTTCGTTGACCACTACCTGCCCGAGCGCATTACGCACGATCACATGCAACGAACGCTGTATCGTGCCCAAATCGATCGTGACATCATCGTGGAACGGGTTGGGATACACATCCACCCGGTGCTCCAAACTGACTTCGGGTACCGACACCAAGCTGCCCGAACGGAAGATCCGCACATGCCCGGGGGTATCCGTTGGCCCCGTGGAAGCGATCGCCACGGTGTTCGAGTCCGGCAGGGAAACGGCCCATCCGGAGAATTCCCATTCCTCCTCGCCATTGATATCCTGGCCCCACTGTACCCAGGCGCTCCCGTTCCAGCGGTACATGCGCACCTCGCCGCTCAGCGTGCCGTTGTCCTCGTTCTGGTAGGTGCCGAGCGCCAGCGCATCCGCATCGGACATGCTCACCGACCAACCCGAGTTGTCGTTCTGGCCTTCGCCGTTGATGTCCGCGCCCTTTTGCTGCCAGGCCGTGCCGTTCCAAGAGTAGACCCGCACATGGCCGGAACCG
>JAGODO010000266.1 GCA_017998165.1 Flavobacteriales bacterium
CCATTCGCACCGGCCTGCTGAATCCCGCTGCGGCCTACAACGCTACCACCAACTACGGTGTGGGCGCTTTCATCTACCGCAGTGCCAACGGCACGGGCACATTCACGGCCAGCAACGTGGAGCTGCGGTGGAACCACGGCACACAAGGGCTGGGCTTTGGCAGCCCGGTGGAGGTGTGCGCCTTCGCGCACGAGATGGTGTATGTGACGGCGGGGAGTTTCAGGATCGGTGACGGGCAATCGAACTCGGACAATGGAGGATTCCACGCAGGTCCTAATACGAACAGCACCTATCTGGTCTCCAGCGAGGCCGCGATCACCATTGGGACCGCAACCGGCAATCTCTACTACCAGGATGCAAGCTCAAATGGGTCCGGAGATCAACTCGGACCCGTTCCGGCCGCCTTCCCGAAAGGAACGACCGCCTTCTATTGCATGAAGTACGAGCTTACACAATCGGACATAGCGGAATTCCTGAACCGGCTTACGCGCCAGCAGCAAGACGCGCACGTTTTGACGAACCTGGCACCCGGCGTCACCACCGTTACGAACCGTTTCGTGATGACCAATGGAACGATTGTATACGCTCGGAACGGCATTCGTTGCGCTGCCACTATCCCCAGCGACGATCCGGTGAATTTCTATTGCGACCAGAACGCAAACGGGGTGGCGAACGAGATCGCTGATGGGCAATGGATCCCGTGCAATTACATGATGTGGGCCACGTTGGCCGCGTATCTCGATTGGAGCGGTCTGCGCCCCCTATCGGAACTTGAGTACGAGAAGGTCTGTCGTGGCCCGCAGGTGCCGGTGTTGAACGAATACGCGTGGGGCACTGCCGCTATCGCAGGTGCCCAGTACACGCTTGCGAACGGGGGCCGGAACAACGAACAGATCGCGACCAATTTCGCCACGGCTGTGGGCAACGCGGCGCACGACAACACCATGACGGGAAACCCTGCCATCAACGGCCCCATGCGCGTGGGGATCTTCGCTGGCCACATGTTGAACGTCGGCCGCGCTACTGCCGGTGCGGGATACTATGGCGCGCTGGAACTTTCGGGCAACCTGGTCGAGTATGCGATTCCGATAGGTTCCCCCAATGGCCGGGCATATACGGGTGCGCATGGCGACGGTAGCTTGAACGCACAGGGTATGCACAATGCGCCTTCATGGCTTACTTGGGGGCACCGGGGCGGCGATTGGGCTTCGTTCTACGGGGATGTGCAGGTATCAAGACGCACTTTCGCCACCTTCCCATTTACTGCCTACACACCGCATCCTGGGGGCAGAGGGGTTAGAACGATGCCATGAAGCATTGCGTGTTCATATTCCTGTTGCTCATAGCAGCACAAAGCCGCGCTCAGTATTTAGGGGGCATCGGTGGTGGTGGCGACTACACATGTGGTTCGGGTTTCCAGATTCTACCTGTGGAATTGCTGTACTTCAAGGCAAGTGTCCACGATCACGCAGTGCAACTCGAATGGGCCACCGCAACCGAGCACAACAACGCGGGCTTCACCGTAGAGCGCAGCACCGATGGCCTGCGCTTCGACGCCATTGCCGAATTGCCTGGCGCTGGCAACAGCGTGCAAGTGGTCGTATACGATGCGCTGGACCGTGCGCCCCTGCCCGGCACCAGCTACTACCGGTTGTTGCAGACCGACTTTGACGGCACCACCAGCTACAGCGATGTGGTGAGCGTGACCATAGCGAAGAGTGAACTGCTGGCTTACCCGAATCCGGCGGATGATCGGCTCTGGATCACCGGGACATCATCCGGTGATGACGTGGTGTTGATGGACGCCATGGGCCGAACGCTGCGCACCGTCCCGGCCAACGATGCGCTGTTCTCCCTCGATCTATCCGACCTGCCAGCGGGCCGTTATGTGATCCGCGTGGCGGGGGCTGGGGGCCTGCGCACTGTGCCGGTCGTGAAGCGCTGATGCTCCTCTCCACAGGATCATGCATGCCCTGTGCACCAAAAGTCTTTCGGCTCGATCGTTCACATTCCCGGTCCGCTCCCGATGTGATGCTGAAACCAAGCACCACATCCCATGCGAGCCCGAACCCTTACCCTTTTGACCTGCGCCACCGCACTTGCCACGACCTCCCCCGCGCAAGTACCCACGTTGATCAAGGACATCAATCCGACCGGCACTTCAAATGTGGTATTCCTCACCTGTTTCGGAAGTGGGTTCTATTTCAGCGCTACCGATGGTGTGAATGGTATTGAGCTCTGGAAGTCGGATGGAACAGAAGCCGGCACTGTCATGGTCAAGGACCTCAATGCGGGCGCTGGGCACGGGAATCCGTCGAACTTCATGATGTTCAACGGCATGCACCACTTCACCGCAACGGATGGGATAAACGGCTTGCAGCTATGGCGCACCGACGGCACGGAGGCTGGCACCCAAGTGGTGCTGAGCATTGCCGATGTCGCTGGCCTCATCGATTGGGCGGAATTCGCGGTGCTCGGTGATCGCATCTTCTTCCGTGGACGTGATGCCGCGCATGGCGCGGAATTGTGGAGCACCGATGGCACGGCGGCTGGTACGCAGCTCTTCCTGGACATCTATCCGGGTGCAACCAACAGCGGTGTCGATGACCCGCTGGCCTTTGATGGCCAGCTGTACTTCGAGGCCTTTGATGGCACCAACGGCCCGGAGCCATGGATCTGCGACGGCACCTTGGCGGGAACGCACATGATCGCGGAAACTGTTCCCGGCAACGGAAGCCCGGGTACCACTCCGTCGCTCTTCACCGCAGCCGGTGGCCTCGTGTTCTTCCGCGCTGGAACCAGCGCCACCGGCGATGAACTGTGGGTGACCGATGGTACCGAGGCCGGTACGGGCCTGGTCAGGGACATCTATCCCGGCACCAACTCCAGTTTGCCCTCCTACCTTATCGAGCACAATGGGCAACTGCACCTGCGCGCGTTCCCCACGGCGGGCAGCAGCACCGCATTGATCTGGCAAAGCGATGGAACGCAGTCCGGAACGGTGTCCTTGCCAACCTTCGGTTACACCAACCCGGACCACATCTGCAGTCACGATGGGGCCTTGTACTTCACCGCTTTGGGAGCCGGAAATCGGCAGCTCTGGCGCACGGATGGGACCGCCCCCGGCACCAGCGAGATCCTCTTCCCGGGCAGCGATGTCATTTCACCGTTCTCGAACGCAACCGCCATGATGAGCTGCAATGGCGACCTGTTCTTCCGGGCGAATTACACGACCGCCGTGGGCCAGGAACTCTACACGTTGAGCCTCCCGACAGGGAGCCCAGAACACACCGAGGACAATATCCAACTCTACCCGAACCCGGCCACGGACGAGTTCTGGATCGACATCGGCGCAGCATCCGCCGGACCCGCGACGGTGATCGTACGTGATCTGCTGGGCAGGACCATCGTCGTGTTGGGACCGATCACGGCCAACGGATCAGGGCAGTATGTGGTGCAGCTTGGTGCGGTTGCTCCAGGCACTTACCTGCTTGACCTGCAACTGGGCGATCGGCGCTGGAGCCGGAGGATAGTCAAAGCCTGAGCAGCACTGACGCAGCAGGAACCCCGGTCAAATGATCGGGGTTCCTGCGTTTTCGGTGGTGATCGTTCACATCCCCGCATCGTCCCCGATGTGATGCTGGAACCAAGCGCCATGATCCCATACGATCGCGCAAGCGCACGGCATCCACATTGAACGATGGTGTTTGCCATTGCATACGTACAACGCCCTGCGCGAGCGCTTCCAGTGCAATGGCCTTCATCAGTTCACGGCCGATACCCTTGTTGCGCACTTCAGGACGCAAGAACAGGCAATTCATTTGCATGTAGTGGTCGGAAGCCTGCTTTCACGTCCAAGCGCAGGTGGTCGGCATAGCGCAGGCAGCTCTTCCTGAGCATCGACATGATCCAGGCGGGTGTGGAGAAGGTGAACATGGATATCTACGACACCTTCGGCAAACGCGTGAGCGCAAACACCATCGCGGTGAGCGAGGGCCTCGTCAACACGGTCATCGACCTGAGGGGTGAACTAGCTGCTGGCATGTACGTGGTGAGCATCACCGCTGGCGAAGACACCTATACCGAGCGTCTGGTGATCCAGCCGTAAGCGAATAAACCTGTCCCAACGAAGGGCCGCGATGCATGTGCATCGCGGCCCTTCCGCATTCCAGCGAACTAGGCGAACGCACCGCGCGGAGCATCACGGACCGTGCTCCCTTTGGATCGTTCACCGCCTCGTTGGTGCAATGGTGCCCATAGGCAGCGGTCGATCATCTTTGTCCTCGGCCCGCTGCTGGCTTGCCCCGACCGCCGAGCCGGGGTTGCCCCGATCCTGTGAAGAGAACAACCACCGCCCTCGCGACCATTCTGCTCGCAGCGTTGGCTTGGGCGCAAGTGCCTACTTCGTCCGAGCTCGTCCACCTCGACATCAAGGGCCTGCCGATCGCCGCGATCCGTTGCTTGGAGAAGGACCACGATGGCGCGCTATGGATAGGCACGGACAATGGGTTGTGCCGCTATGATGGCGTGAATGTGGACGTGTACCGCAACATACCCGGCGACAGCACGAGCCTGCCCGGGGACTTCGTGCGGGACCTGGTGATGGACGGGCGGGGCATGATCTGGGTCTCCTGTTTCGGCGGCGTAGCCATGTTCGATCCCCACCACGGAGGCAGGTCGTCGTGCCTTCCCTTCGCGAGAAAAGCGCTCTCCGATCGTGGTCAACGCTTCCCCAGCTACGATGCCTTGGATCTCTTCATCGACCGCGAAGACGGGATCTGGCTGACCTGCGTGGCCAACGGGCTTGCGCGTTACGATGCGACATCGGGCTTGTTCCTCACGTGGCAGGAATTGCACGACGTGTTGCCCGACGGGGAGACCCACCCCTTCACCATGGGCGTAACCCGGGATGCGGAAGGCATCGTATGGTTCACCGATCGCATCATGCTCTATCGGCTGGACCCATCGGGCCACCAACTGGAATCCTACACGACCACCATTACCGCGCATGATGCGCGGCAAGGCGTGCATCTCGCACGTTTGATCCAAGACCCGCAGGATCCCAACACCCTGTGGCTGGGCTCGCGCGGCGCTGGCCTCATTCATTTCGACAAGCGCACCGGGGAGAGCCGGAATTACATGATCACCAAAGAGGGTCCGGTGGACTTGAAGAACATCGTCTGGGCAA
>JAGODO010000023.1 GCA_017998165.1 Flavobacteriales bacterium
TCCTGAACGTGCAGAAGAGCGCGCGCATGAAGATCCCCTTCGGTATCGCGCAAACGGGCAAAGCCTTCCGCAATGAGATCGTGGCGCGCCAGTTCATCTTCCGCATGCGGGAGTTCGAGCAGATGGAGATGCAGTTCTTCGTGAAGCCGGGCACCGAGCTGGAATGGTATAACACGTGGAAGGAGAAGCGCATCGCCTGGCACCGCGCGCTGGGCATGTCCGCGGAGAACTACCGCTTCCACGACCACATCAAGCTCGCGCACTACGCGAACGCCGCCTGCGACATCGAGTTCAAGTTCCCCATGGGTTTCAAGGAGCTCGAGGGCATCCACTCGCGCACGGACTTCGACCTGAGCAGCCACGAGAAGTTCAGCGGCAAGAAGCTGCAGTACTTCGACACCGAGGCGAACGAGAGCTATGTGCCTTATGTGGTGGAAACGTCCATCGGACTGGACCGCATGTTCCTCGCGGTGGTGAGCGCCGCTTACGAAGAGGAGAAGCTGCCCAACGGCGAAGACCGCGTGGTGCTGCGCCTCCCCGCTGCGCTCGCTCCGGTGAAGGTCGCGGTGCTGCCTCTGGTGAAGAAGGACGGCCTGCCCGAAAAGGCCCGCACCATCATGGACGGCCTGAAGCTCTCGCACAACTGCCAGTATGACGACAAGGACAGCATCGGGCGCCGCTACCGCCGCCAAGACGCCATCGGCACGCCCTATTGCATCACCATCGACCACGACACGCTGCAGGACGAGGCCGTGACCATCCGCGAGCGCGACAGCATGAAGCAGGACCGCGTGAAGATCAGCAAGGTGGAGGCCATCGTGGGCGAGAAGGTTGACCTGCGCACGTTGTTGAAGCGGTTGTAGGGCTATTTTCGCCGTCCGTTCTTTTCGAAGGCACCTACCCAGGTGGCGGAATGGTAGACGCGCTGGTCTCAAACACCAGTGACGCAAGTCGTGCGGGTTCGAGTCCCGCCCTGGGTACCAGGACATGTGCTCATGTGCCCATGAGAACATGTGCCCATGACCTGAAGACCGTTCATCGCATGCGACCCATGGGCACATGGGAACATGCTCGCATGGGCAGATGCAACAGGACGTCCTCGTTTACGCCGACCCGAAGAAGCAGGAACGCTACGACCGCGCTTATATGCGTATGGCCCAGGAATGGAGCAAACTGAGCCACTGCACACGCAAGAAGGTCGGGGCCCTGATCGTGCGCGAGGGCATGATCATCAGCGACGGCTATAACGGCACGCCCACGGGCTTCCCCAACGATTGTGAAGACGTGAACGGACTGACGCATTGGTACGTTCTTCACGCCGAGGCCAATGCGATCATGAAGGTGGCGCGCAGCACGAACAACGCCCGGGGAGCAACGCTCTACCTCACGCATTCACCCTGCAAGGAGTGCAGCAAACTGGTGCTGCAGGCCGGTATCCAACGCCTGGTCTTCCTGGATGCTTACAAGGACGCCTCCGGACTGGACCTCCTGAAGGAGGGCGGCGTACTCATCACCCAACTGGCGGAGATCTAGCCGATGGACGAGCGGAAACGGCCCTGGTGGGTCATCCTTTTGCCGCTCATGTTGGGCCTGGCCCTGGCCACCGGTTTCCTCGCCGGAACGCGTTTCGGAACACCGAGGGTGGTGAACACGGGTCTCTTCTCCTTCCATCGCGACCGCCCGGTGGACAAGCTCGATCAGGTGATCGAGCTGATCGACCGCAATTATGTGGACAGCGTGCGCGAAGGCGAGATCGTGGATGAAGTACTGCAGGACATGTTGCAGAAGCTCGATCCGCACAGTTACTACATCAGCGCGGCCGACCTGAGCGCGGCACAGGAGCCCCTCGAGGGCAGCTTCATGGGCATCGGCGTGGAATTCGCCATCCAGCGCGACACCATCGTGGTGATCAGCCCGGTGGAAGGAGGACCCAGCGAGAAGCTCGGGATCCGGGCGGGCGATCGGATCATCAGTGCGGATGGCAAGAGCCTGGCGGGGGTGAAGATCGCCAGCGAAGACGTGATGAAAGCCCTGCGGGGTCCCGAGGGAAGCAGCGTGACCGTGGCCATTCAGCGGAACGGCATGAAGCCGTTCGATGTGTCCATCGAACGCGGCGAGATCCCCATCAACAGCATTGCGGTCGCCCTGGTGGACACGGACGGCACCGGCTACATCAAACTGAGCCGTTTCGCACGCACGACCGAGGAGGAGTTCGACCGTGCCATCAAGCGCTTGTCGACCGAAGGCATGAAACGGCTGGTCTTGGACCTCCGGGGCAATGGTGGGGGTTATCTGAACGCGGCCAAGAGCCTTTGCGACCGGCTGCTACCGGCGGGCGAACGCATCCTTTACACCCAAGGGCGGACGGCACCTCGGAAGGACTATTTCGCCGAAGGCGGGGGCCCGCTCACCACCATGCCGCTCGCCCTGCTGATCGACGAGGGGTCGGCCTCGGCCAGTGAGATCGTGGCCGGAGCGGTGCAGGATAATGACCGGGGTATCGTGGTAGGCCGGCGCTCGTTCGGGAAGGGCCTCGTTCAGGAGCACATGGAACTGGATGACCACAGTGCCGTCCGCATCACCACCGCGCGCTACTACACGCCCAGCGGCCGGTCCATACAACGGCCTTACGGCGAAGGCATCGACTATGACGAGGACATGAGCGGCCGGTTCGACCACGGCGAATTCCTGCACGCTGACAGCATCCAGGTGGATTCAACATTGAAGTACACCACGTTGAAAGGGCGCACGGTATACGGCGGTGGTGGGATCATGCCGGATCTTTTCGTGCCTGCGGATACCGCGGAACGCTCAGCCTATCTCACCGAGGTCTTCTTCAGTGGGGCCATCGCCCAGTTCGCTTTCGACCAGGCCGATCGGGAACGTGAGCGATTGAAGGCATTTGGATCACCCGAGCGGTTCGCGAAGGAGTACGTCATTTCGGAGGCCACGTTGGGGCGGTTCGCTGAAGCGGCGGACAAGCTCGGTGTGCGCCCTGACCCGGCCGGACTCACGCGCTCCCGACGGATCATCACCGAACGACTGAAGGCCGGTATCGCCCGCAACATCTGGGGTGATGCGGGCTATTACCGCATCACCATCGCTTCCGACAGCATTTACAGTCAGGCCCGCTCGGCGATGGATGCCGGGATCGCGGGGGTTCGTTGATGCCGGAAAAAGCGAAGGGGCCTTGCGGCCCCTTGCTCGTGTCTTTTGATAAGGCTGGCTTAGTGGCCAGCGGGAGCTGCAGGAGTCTCCGTCTTGATCGTATCGGCGATCATTTGAGCAGCTTTGGCCAGGCTGTCAGCCGTAGCTTGGGCCTTCATGTCGGCCTCGATCTTCGCCTGAGCAGCTTTCGCGCTGTCCTCAGCGGCCTTTGCCTTGGCTTCCATGTTCTCCTCGGTGGCGCCGCCGCAGGCTACCATGAGAGCCGCCGTCGTGGCGAGCAGTGCGAACTTCCTGATCATCCGTGTTCTGTTTTTGGTGAAAGTGGGCGCGAAAGTAGCATTTTCCACTATCCGTCAAGGACTTCCCCACCCGCCCCTCAAATTATCTTTCGCCGCCGGCCCGTAACCCCCTCAAAAAACCAACCCTGAAATGCCTTTCCAACTCCCCGCCCTCCCCTACGCTCCCACGGCCTTGGAACCCCATATCGACGCCAGGACCATGGAGATCCACCACGGGAAGCACCATAACGCTTACGTGACCAACCTGAACAAGGCCATTGAGGGTACGCCCTTGGAGGGTCGGAACATCGAGGAGATCCTCGCTGGGCTCGATATGAAGAACATGGCCGTCCGGAACAACGGCGGCGGGCATTACAACCACACGCTGTTCTGGAACATCATGTCGGCCAATGGCGGAGGGTCCCCGGATGGTGACCTCGGCTCAGCGATCGATGCGGTCTTCGGCACCTTCGATGCGTTCAAGGAGAAATTCGCCCAGGCCGCCGCGACGCGCTTCGGCAGCGGCTGGGCTTGGCTGTGTGTTCACAAAGGCGGTCGGGTGGAGATCTGCTCTACCCCGAACCAGGACAATCCACTGATGCCGGACACCGGCTGTGGCGGTACCCCCATCTTGGGACTGGACGTGTGGGAGCACGCTTACTACCTGAACTACCAGAACCGCCGCCCGGATTACGTTTCGGCATGGTGGAACGTGGTGGATTGGAGCGCGGTGGCCAAGCGCTACGCCGCCAGCAAATAGGCGTGTTGCGGTCATTGCACTTGCATCGCTGCCCGGCCGGAGGTACACGGTTCTGGCGGGTAGCGTTGCTGCTCATGCTGTTGGGCACAGGCGGTCGTACAGCCGCCTCCGGTCCTTTCCGACCCGGGTGGAATGATGTCGAAGGCGAGCTTTTGCGTGAGGCCGCACCACTCCCGGGCGATACGACCGCCAGGCATGTGAGTCGCGCATTGGCCGCTGGACTTGCTCTTACGTTGGGACCTTTCGGAGGGCACCGGATCTACCTGGGTGCGCCTCCGAAGATCCCCTTGATCTACGGCCTCACGTTCGGCGGCTTCGGGGTGCTCGTCCTGATCGATCTCGGGCACATCCTGTTCACCAAGGAGCTGGCCGTCTACCAGGACAACCAGAAGGTGTTGATGTGGGCGGGACCGGAAGAGAAGGAGCCTACTCCACCGTGACGCTCTTGGCCAGGTTGCGGGGCTGGTCCACGTTGCATCCGCGCATCACGGCGATGTGGTAGCTGAGCAACTGGTACGGGATCACCGACAGCAAGGGCACCAGCGCGTCCGGCGTTTCGGGGATGGGGATCACGTGGTCCGCAAGTCCCTTCACCACGGTATCGCCTTCGGTCACGATCGCGATGATCTTGCCCTTGCGCGCCTTCACTTCCTGGATGTTGCTCACGACCTTCTCATAGCTCGCGCCCTTCGTGGCGATCACGAAGACCGGCATTTCCTCGTCGATGAGCGCGATCGGTCCGTGCTTCATCTCCGCAGCGGGATATCCTTCGGCGTGGATGTAGCTGATCTCCTTCAGTTTCAACGCGCCTTCCAATGCCACGGGGAAGGTGAAGCCGCGGCCGAGGTACAGCGTGTTGCGCGAATCCTTGTAGATGTCGGCGATGTACTTGATCTGCGCCTCGGTCTTCAGCACCTGCTCCACCTTGCCGGGGATGGCATCCAGCTCGTTCAACAGCCTGTAGAACCTGCTGCCGGTGAGCGTGCCCTTCTTGTGCCCGATCATCAGGGCCATCAGCGTGAGCACCGTGACCTGGGAGGTGAACGCCTTGGTGCTCGCCACACCGATCTCCGGACCGGCGTGCGTATAGGAGCCCGCATGGGTCACGCGCGCGATGCTGCTGCCGACCACGTTGCAGATGCCGATGATGGTTGCTCCCCGGCCCTTGGCCAGTTCGATGGCCGCCAGCGTGTCGGCCGTTTCACCGCTCTGGCTGATGGCGATCACGATGTCGTCCTCGCCGATGATCGGGTTGCGGTAGCGGAACTCGCTGGCGTACTCCACCTCCACCGGTACGCGCGCGAACTCCTCGAACAGGTATTCCCCCACCAGCCCGGCGTGCCAACTGGTGCCACAACCGACGATGATGATGCGCTTCGCATTGATCAGCTTCTGCTCGTAGTCCTTGATACCGCCGAGCGTCACCTCCCCTTGTGCCAGGTTCAGGCGACCTCGTAGTGAATCGCGGATGCTGCGCGGCTGCTCGTGGATCTCCTTCAACATGAAGTGATCGTAGCCGCCCTTCTCCAACGCCTCCAGGTGCAGCTCGAGCTCCGTGATGAACGGGGTCTTCTCCTGGTTCTTCACGTTGCGGATCTTCAGGCCCTTGTGACGGTCGATCACCGCGATCTCACCGTCCTCCAGGTACACCACGTTCTTCGTGTGCTCTACGATCGGCGTGGCATCGCTGGCGATGAAGTGCTCGCCGCCCTGCCCGATGCCGATCACGAGCGGACTGCTGCGGCGAGCGGCCACCATCACATCCGGGTCCTTGCGGTCGATCACCACGATGGCGTACGCGCCCACGGCGCTTTCCAAGGCCAGGCGGACGGCCTCCGGCAGCTCTACCCCCTCGGTGCGCTGGATGTCGTCGATCAGATGGACGAGCACCTCGGTGTCCGTGTCGCTCTTGAACACATGGCCGCGGTGCTTCAGCTCCTCCTTGATCGGCGCATAGTTCTCGATGATGCCGTTGTGGATGAGCGCCAAGCTGCCGCTGGTGCTCTGGTGCGGGTGCGCGTTCACGTCGTTCGGTGGACCGTGCGTGGCCCAACGCGTGTGGCCGATGCCCACGGTCCCCTTCAGGTTCTTGCCGGCCACATGCGCCTCCAGGTCGCTCACTTTGCCCTGGCACTTGAATACGCTCAGCGTATCACCATCAATGAGCGCCACGCCCGCACTGTCATAGCCGCGGTATTCCAAACGGCGCAATCCGTTGATCAGGATCGGGTAGGCGTTCTTGTCGCCCATGTATCCAACGATTCCGCACATGGTAGGGACGTCCACCGCATGGCGGACGCTGGTGTTGGAGGGTCAGTAAGTGGTGAAAGTTAGCCGCAACTTCATTCGTTCGACGGGGTTCTCCGGCCCGCAGAGGACCACCCGGTTCACCGAAACCCCGTTGCTTCCGGGGATCACGCAAAGTCCGGTGTTCGGATAGGCCCCGGTAATGACCCCCTGCAACCACTGGGTGACCACCAGGTGATAGGCCTTCTCCTCGGCGTCGTAGTAACCGCCTACCTGGTTCGAGGAAGGTACCTGGTCGGGGATCGCGGCATCGTTGCCCTCCTCGTCTTTCCGGAACACGAAGATCTGGGAAGGTGGTGCGTACAGCGGGAAATAATTCCCTTCCACCGGGAGTATGAGCTCCGCCTTGGCCAGGGCTCCATGGCCCGCGGAGGAGTAGTTCTCCAGTCCCGGGAAACGCAGTTCCCCACGAAGTCCTCCCAAAGCCTGCAGGTAGACATGCTGCTGGCCGATGGAGGTGTCCTGCAGGGCCATCGGCAGTGTCGGTTGCAACGCACGATCATGGTCGAACCGGCTGACGGTGTAGCGCACACTGCTCGAGTTGATGATGAAGTCCAAGCTGGTCGAGGTCGCGCCGTCGTGGTAGTAGAGTGTGAGCTTGCTATCGGGGCTCAGGAGATTGAAATACAACGCGGCCTGTTGGTACGGCACGGAAGCTTCCGTCTTCGGGATCACCAAAAGACCCTTGAAGTACTGCAGGAAATTATCGTTGTTGGCCAGTTCCGCGCCTCCCCAATGGGACAGCAGTTCCTCACCAAGCTCCTGTTTCAATCGAAGGCGCAGCTGCGGGCTCAGCGTGTCTCCGCCGATGACCGGGCCTTGGAAGGGTTCGATCGCGTACGAACTCCTGGGTCCCGCCAACAGGTCGACGGGAGTGCTGGACGGCACGTCATCATTCTGGTACACGGAGTCCAGATGCAGATCCTCGGTAACGCGGAAGACCCAGAATCCTTGTGGATCCCTGTTGCCGTAACCGTAGCTGGCGGGGTCGTAGGCCAGCGAAAGCACGAGTGAATCACAAACGAGGGTGCCGGTGGTCGTGTCCTGTCCCACGCTGTTCGTGCTCAACCGCACCTGGGTCACCAGGCCGGTCGTCACCAGGCCGAAGTCCGGGTCGAGATAGGTGCCGAGCACATTGCGGCTCAGGGCACTGGTCTTTCCGGGTTTCGGAAGGATGTTCCATGCCACGATGCGGGACGTGTCCACCACCACGGTGCCCAAGGCGATGTCCTCGGGCAGGACGTCCAACCCCAGGTCCTCTTCGGGCTTGTGGCACGCGGTGGCGAGTACCAAAAGCAACACGGCCCCGATCGCGGGCCGTGTGCAGGAATGCATGTGGAACGGCTTCACCCTTCAGACCAGCGCTTCTTCCAACACGTCGTGGTAGAAGTCCGCATGCGCTCCAACGCGCTCCTCGTCCGGAGCGTATGCGAGCACCCGCTTTTCGGTGGCCTTGAAGGCGTTCTCCATCGTGCGGCTCAGCTTCGGGCTGCCCTTGGCCACCGCATCGCACAGGCCCATGGCGAACTTGCTCAGGTCCTCGGTGGTCGGTTTGGCCAAGCCCTTCAGCAGGTCCTTGTTGAATCCCTCCATGGTCAGTTTCTTCGCCAGGTCCTTGTCCAAGGCGTCCGCTTGCTCGTCGTACGCGGTGTACACCAGCTTGGCGTCCTCGAAATGCGGATCGTCGTTGAAGAAGTGACGTACGTAGAGGGGGATGAAGGCCGTCATCCAGCCGTGGCAATGGATGATGTCCGGCTTCCAGCCCAGTTTGCGAACGGTTTCCAAGACACCGCGGCAGAAGAAGAGCGCACGCTCGTCGTTGTCAGGGTAGAACACCTCATTGTCGTCGTGCGTGAGGGCCTTGCGCTTGAAGTACTCTTCGTTATCGATGAAGTAGACCTGCATGCGCGCGCTGGGCACGCTGGCCACTTTGATCAGCAGGGCGTGGTCGGTATCGTCGATGATGAGATTCATACCGCTCAAGCGGATGACCTCGTGCAATTGGTGCCGGCGCTCGTTGATGCTGCCGAACTTGGGCATGAATACCCGGATCTCATTGCCGCGGTCCAACATTCCTTGCGGAAGCTGGCGCGCCGCTCGGCCCATCTCCGTGCCGTCCGTGAAAGGTTCAATGAACTGTGATACGGTCAGGACTTTCGCTTTCTTCAAGGTCATGCGCGATGCGGGGGATTTCGGGACCACAAAAGTATAGACATTCGGAGCCTTCTTCAACAAAAGGACCGTGCCTTTTCTTGCATCGGAGCGACTCTTGCGCATGCGATCCATCGTGGAAGCCCCGGCAGCGGCGGAATGGAGCGCGGCGATGCGCCGGGAAAGCCGTTCCATCGGGTTCGTACCGACGATGGGCGCCCTTCACGCAGGCCACATGGCCCTTGTGGCCAAGGCCCGGGCTGAATGTGACGCGGTTTGTGCGAGCATCTTCGTCAACCCCCTGCAATTCAACAACCCGGAGGACCTCCGGCACTACCCCCGCCAGTTGGAACAGGACCGCCGCATGTTGGAAGAGGCCGGCGCCGACATGCTCTTCACCCCGGAGGAGTCGTCGATCTACCGCGATCATCGGCCCAAGACGTACGACCTGGGAGACTTGGACGGCGTGCTTGAGGGGCCATCACGTCCCGGCCATTTTCAAGGGGTGGTCAACGTGGTGGAGCGCCTGTTCCACTATGTCAGACCGGATGCCGCCTTTTTTGGCGAAAAGGACCGTCAACAAGTGGCCGTGATCGCCCATGTGGCCCGTGCTCTGCGCTGGCCCGAACGCATCGTTCCTTGTCCCACCGAGCGCGCTGCGGATGGCCTGGCCCTCAGTTCACGGAATCAACGCCTGGACGTGAAAGAGCGTGCCATCGCCCCCGTTCTGTACCAGAGCCTTCAGGCCGTGGCGCGTAGCGCTTTCCAGGTGTCGGTCGCTGAGGCGCTATCGGCCGGGGAACGGGTCCTTGCTGCCCAACCGACCGTGCGCCTGGACTATCTGTCCATTGCTGATCCGCTGACCCTCGGGCCCTTGGAGGACTGGGGTGGTCGGCAGGAGGCGGTGGCTTTGATCGCGGCCTGGTTGGGTCCGGTGCGGCTCATCGACAACATCACCTTGCGGCGGCCGGCTCGGTAAGTTCGCCGCCCTTTACGGTCCAGAGAAGCATGACCATCGAAGTCCTCCGCTCCAAGATCCATCGCATCACTGTCACGGAGGCGAACGTCGATTACATCGGGAGCATCACGCTGGATGAGGACCTGATCGACGCCAGCGGCCTGGTGGAAGGGGAGAAGGTGCAGGTGCTGAACGTGAACAACGGCAACCGGCTGGAGACCTATGTGATCAAGGGCAAGCGCGGTGATCGCCAGGTATGCATGAACGGCCCGGCAGCATTGAAGGTAGGCGTCGGCGATGTGATCATCGTCGTGGCCTATGCCCACATGACCATCGAGGAGGCGAAGAAGTTCCGCCCGGTCATCATATTCCCGGACGAGCGCACCAACACGCTCAAGGCGTGAAGAAGGCGCTGGTCAACTTCCTGAAGATCGCGGTGCCGCTGGGCATCGGCGTGTGGCTCGTTTTCAAGACCTACAATGACCTCAGCGACGCGCAGAAGAACGAACTGTTCGCGGCGTTCCGCCTGGCGGATATGCGCTGGCTCATTCTCGCCACGATCGTCGGCTGGCTCGCGCATGTGAGCAGGGGCTGGCGCTGGCGCTATCTGCTGTCGCCGCTCGGCCACAAGCCCGGCTTCTGGAACTGCTACCACGCGGTGATGATCGGCTACTTCATGAACATGTTCATCCAACGAGCGGGTGAAGCGAGCCGTGGGGTATCCCTGTACCGCAGCGAGAAGGTGCCGTTCGAACAGGGCTTCGGAACCATACTCGCCGAACGGGTGGTCGACACCGCTATGCTCGCCTTCATCGGGATCATCACCATGCTGTTCCAGTTGGACAAGATCGACCTGTTCAAGGCGCGGATCGCGCAATACCGGGAGGGGCAAGGACCCGCTGAGGCCGGTGGGTTCCCGTGGTTCACGGTCATCCTGGTCGTCATCGGTCTTGTGGCGGTGGCAGGGGCCTATCTCGTGATCACGCGCCCGGCATTGCGCGCGCGTTTCATGGATCTGCTTCGCGGATTCGGTCAGGGCCTACGCGCCGTTCTGAGCACGAAGCAGAAGGGCGCGTTCATCGGGCACACGCTGTTCATCTGGGGTTCCTACCTCGCGATGTTCAAGGTGGGGTTCTATTGCCTGCCAACGATGGTGGATGTGCCCTTCGCCGGGATCCTCGCGGGCTTCATCATGGGCGCTGTCGGCATCGTGCTCGTGCAGGGCGGCATCGGCGTCTACCCCGCTCTGGTCGCCTTGACCGTGGGGATGTACATGGCTCCTTCCGCAGGGGGCGAATTGTTACGGCCCGATGCGCTGGCCATGGGCTGGCTGCTCTGGTTGGCCCAAACGCTGATGATCATCGTCCTCGGTGGTGTGTCGCTACTTTTGACGGCCCTGCAAAAACCGGTCGCATGACCCCTGACGTCGCACAAGCTCCCGCCAACCCGCGCATCTTCGACAAAGTCGCCTTGGTGCGGATGGCGAACATCTGGCGCTTGAAGAGCGACCGCATCGTGTTCACCAATGGGGTCTTCGATATCCTGCATCGCGGGCATGTGGAGTACCTCGAAGAAGCCGCAGCGTTGGGCGATCGGTTGATCGTGGGCCTGAACAGCGACTCCTCCGTGCAACGTTTGGGCAAAGGGCCGGACCGTCCGTTGAATGACCAGGACAGCCGCGCGCTCGTTCTTGCATCGCTTCGCTGCGTGGACGCCATCGTGATCTTCGAGGAGGACACGCCGCTGGAATTGATCAAGGCGGTGACGCCCGATGTGCTGGTGAAAGGCGGCGATTGGAAACCCGATCAGATCGTCGGCGCGGAGGTGGTGAAAGCGAATGGCGGTGAAGTGCGTTCGCTGAAGCTGGTGGACGGCTTCTCCACGACGGAACTCGTGCGGCGCATCCGCCATGGCGGCTAAGGTCCGCTCCGCCTACGTCTGCCAGAACTGTGGCACGTCCTTTCCGCAATGGCTCGGGCAATGCTCCACTTGCAAGGAATGGAACACGCTGGTGGAGGAGGTGCAGGACCGCGTGCAGGAACGACGCAGCCTTCCGGACAGTGTGCGCGACCGCAAGCCCAAACCCGTCGCTATCGAGGACATCTCGGCTGACAGCGGACCACGGCTCCCGCTCGGTGACCGTGAACTGGATCGCGTCCTCGGCGGAGGCCTCGTGCCCGGATCCTTGATCCTCATGGGCGGTGATCCCGGCATCGGGAAAAGCACGCTCATGTTGCAGACCGCTCTGCGCGTGAAGGGGATCCGCACGCTGTATGTCTCCGGCGAAGAGAGTGAGCAGCAGGTGAAGATGCGCGCGGAACGCTTGCAACCGACCAGCGGTCCGATGGCCACAAAGGATTGTTACGTGCTCACCGAAACGAACACGCAGAACATCTTCAAACAGCTTGAAGCCCTGCGGCCGGGCCTGGTCATCATCGACAGTATCCAGACGCTGCACACCGCCGCGTTGGACGCCAGTCCCGGAAGCGTCGGACAGGTGCGTGAGTGTACCAGCGAGCTGATGCGCTTCGCGAAGACCACCAACATCCCGATGGTGCTCATCGGCCATATCACCAAGGACGGTTCGATCGCCGGGCCGAAGGTGCTGGAGCACATGGTGGATTGTGTGCTGCAATTCGAAGGGGACCGTGATCATGCTTTCCGCCTGCTGCGTCCGTTGAAGAACCGCTTCGGCAGCACGAACGAACTGGGCATCTACGAGATGCGCGGTAGCGGCCTCGCCGTGGTGGAGGACCCGAGCCGTGTGCTGCTCGGTGACCGGGGCGAACGCCCCAGCGGCGTGTGTGTGGCGGCGACACTGGAGGGTATGCGGCCCCTGTTGATCGAGGTGCAGGCGCTCGTGAGCTCGGCCGTCTACGGGACCCCTCAGCGCAGCGCCACCGGCTTCGATCTGCGTCGCATGAACATGCTGCTCGCCGTCCTGGAGAAACGGTGCGGGTTCCGACTCGGTCAGAAGGACGTGTTCCTCAACCTCGCTGGTGGTTTTCGTGTGGAAGAGCCTGCCATCGACCTCGCCGTGGTCTGCGCGATCCTGGGGTCCAATGCGGACATCCCGATCCCGATCGATACCGCGTTCTGCGGAGAAGTCGGGCTGACAGGCGAGATCCGCCCGGTTCCCCGCACCGAGCAGCGGATCGCCGAAGCGGCCAAGCTCGGTTTCCAACGGATCTTCCTGCCGCAGGGCACCAAGGGCCTGCCGAAGGATCCGGGTATCGAACTGGTCACCGTGGGCCGCGTGGACGGGGTGCTCGCCCATCTGTTCGGTTGAGGAGCACCGAACGCCCCGTTGTTCACATTTGGTAACGACCAACGGGTCGGAGGTCTTCCGGATGCGGATAAATTCGCGGCCCGAAAAACCGACCGGTATGCACGCATACGATCCGGTCGCTCCCAACTCTCCGGTACATGAACGAATTGATCGAAACGCGCCAGGCCACCATCGAACGGACCGCGGACAACGTGCTGGAGGTCCGGTACAAGCCGGGACAGACCCTGGACCCCGCAGGGATCGGCGATGTGCTCCATGAACGTGAGCGATTGTGCGGAGGGCAGGAGGGTCAGGCCGTCCTCGCCGTCATCCCGCCGGACGCCGACTTCCAGATGCTCCTGATGACGCGGGACCATTACAAGGACCGGCCGGTCATTGACTGCACGCGCTTTCTGGCCATCGCCGCTTCCAGCGTGATGCACGAGCGCATGGCCAGTCTCTATTTCGCCTATTTCCCGCAGAACTTCCCCACGGCCGTCTTCACCGATGAAGAGGAGGCGCGGGCGTGGCTCAAGAGCAGCATGAGCGAAGTGTCGCTCAGCTGATCGGTCGCGGCTTACTCGTTCACGAGTTTGTAAAGTGCCTCGAGGTTCGGTGAAAGGATCACCTCGATACGGCGGTTCTTCGCCTTGTCGGCAGGGTCCACAGGAACATATTCACCACGACCACCGGCCGTAACCCGCGTAGGGTCCACCTTGCTGGTCTCCTGGAGGATGCGCACCACGCTCGTGGCCCGCAGCACGCTGAGGTCCCAGTTGTCCTTCATGCTTCCTCCGGGCAGGATCTTGTCCGTGTCAGTGTGGCCCTCCACCAGGATGCTCAGGTCCTTCTCGTTCTCCACCGCTTTGGCCAGGTTGGTCAGCGCCTGCTTGCCCTCACCCTCCACCGTGGTGCTTCCGCTCTTGAACAGCAGTTTGTTGTCCAGGTTCACATAGATCTTCCCGTCCTTCTGCGTGACGGTGAGTCCTTTCCCCTCGAATCCTGAGAGCGCGGCAGTCACCCGGTCCTTCAGCGACTTCATGGCCGCGTCCTTCGTTGCGAGTTCCTTTTGCAGGTCGGCCAGCTTGGCCTCGCGGTCCCCAAGCGAACGGCTCAAGGTGCTCAGCGAATCCTCCTGGCGCTGCAAGCGCAACCGGGTGGTCTCCAGGTCGGTGAGCAGCTTGCGGTTCTCGCTGCGATCACCGGCGAGGAGGTTGTTGTACTTCTCCAGCAGCTCGGTGTTCAACTTATTGATCTTGTCGTACTGGGAGGTCATGTTCCGCAGGCTCGTGCCTTGGATCGTGGTGTCGCGCTCCAGGTTCGCCTTGCGTTTCACGACGTCTTCCATGCTCGCGGTCTGCTCCTTCATGGCCGCTTCCGCCCCTTGGGCTTTGGCCAGGGCCGCCGCCTCGCTTTCTTGGGTGCTCTTGTAGCGGGTCTGAAGCTCCTCGTACTTCCGTGCCGGCACACAGGCCGTGAACAGGACGATGAGGATGACCAGTGCTGACGGCTTGGGGAGGGGGCTCATGAGGGCTTATCTTTCCGGATGTGACGGCGAAAGTCGCCGTTGTCACACCCTTTGCATTCCTCTTGGGCGGAACTTTTTTTGAACATCAACGTTCTCCGGTGGCACATGGACAGCACGAATTGGACCGGTCATATCACCGATCGATGGTTGCCGGGCCCGGTGGACGGTGAATCCGACCACTACCGGTTGCTCGCCTACGTTCAGCGCATTGACGGCCACTACCGGGAACGGAAGCTGTATCCGCACCTCGACGACCTGCACGCCCGGCTCGATCAATTGATGGAGCTCCGACGCCGGCGGGATGAACTGGCGGCCGGGATGCCGCGCAGCATCATCGGCCTCGACCTTGCCCGTGGGGAAGTAATGCGCGCGGCCGCGCGCGAGGATGAACTGCTCCGGGCGATCGATCAGATGATCGGCACCGCACTACCCGAACTGAACAACGCCTTGGAACGAGGGGCCGACCTCCGGTCGCGTTTCGCCGCGAGCATCCGCTTCGAGCCGGTGGGGGTGCTGCCGCTGAGGGCGCAGGAGGGTTATCTGTTGATCCATCAAGGTCGTGAGGCCAGGGTTTACGCCTACACGCTGATGCTTCCGGTCAAGGCACCCGTCACACCGGCACATCGGATCCTGCGCACGCGGTTCGTAGCGGACTATCCCATCGGGCTGGCCTGCTCGTATGAGCAGGTGAAAGCGGAGCTCATCCGCCACTTTGCGCACCTGCCCAACCCGGCGATGTTCGCGTTCACATCGGACGTCACGTTGCCCGCCATCGAAACGTTCGTGCCACTGGCGAAGCAGCTGGTGTACGAAGTGGTCTCCGCGCAAGCGGCTTGATCAGGCCGCCTTCTTTGCCGGACGATCGAACCAGACCGCCGACAGGTCCAAGAACTCGATCGCGTTGATGTGCAGATCCATCACCCATGGGTGCATGAGGAAGACCGCCTGCTCGTGATAGAGCGGAGCGACCGGCATCTCCGCCATGGCCACCCGCTCCGCCGCAGCGAGACCTTTCAGCCGGACATCCTTGTCCGTGGAGCGGGCAGCGGCCGAAAAAAGGTCATCGAAAGGCTTGAAGTGGAAGCGGGTGTTGTTGATGGACGCTGGAAGCGTCGTATCCAGCACGGCGTTCTTACCATAGAGAAGGGCGAGGAAATTCTCCGGATCAGGATGGTCGGCGGTCCAGCCCTCGCGCCACAGCCGGGCCTGCACCATCTCCACCCGTTCGTAGTGCTTGTCGGCCGGAAGCACACTGATCGAAACCGGCACATGGAGCTCACGCTCAAGCATGGCTTGCACGGCTTCAGCGACGCGGACGTAGCCGAAGCCATCCGCGTTCATCTGTAGTTGCAACGGCGGAAACCCGTGGCCGTCGGGATATCCGGCTTCCGCCAGCAAGCGGCGCGCGCTGTCCGGATCGAAGGGCACTCCCGGCACGGCCTCGTACGGATACCCTTCCAAGCCGGGGGCCACGATACCGTGCAACGCCGGCGTGGCGAAGCCGCCGAGCACCGAATCCACCAATGTGCGACGGTCGATGGCGAGCGCGAAGGCCTTGCGCACCCGCACATCACTGAACGGCACATGATAGGCGTCGAACCCGTAGAACTGCGATGTGAGCGCGGGCGTGGACCGCATGGTGAAACGCTTATCACCGGACAAGGCGTCCACGGAGTCTTTCAGGTCCCTCAGCCGATCGACCGGCAGTTCGAGCAAAGCCGTCACACGGCCCTTCAGGAACTCGTCGAACTCGGCGTTCCTGTCTTCCGCGAACGTCACGCGGATGGCATCCAGGTATGGAAGCGCGCGCCCCTCGGCGTCCACCTTCCAGTAGTGCGGGTTGCGCTCCAGCACCATGGCCTCGCCAGCGTGCATTTCATGGAGGGAGAACGGTCCAGTGCCTATGCCATGGGAACCCAGGTCATTACCGTACGCCGTCATCAGTTCCTGCGGCCATATCCAGCAACCCTGATGTGCGATGATCTGGAGGAAATTGGGACTGGGGTGGGTAAGGGTGATGCTGACCGTCACATCGTCCACCTTGCGGATGCCCTCGACCCCGTCGGTCAAAGGGCTCCCCTTGGATGATGCGGAATAATGCGCGTTCGCTCCTTTGACACGGTCCTGAAAAAGCCAGATCATCTGATCGCCGATCCCCTGTGTGCATATCGCCGAAAAGCAGCGAACGACATCATCCGCGGTCAACTCGCGGCCTTGACCGTCGGGAAAGGCGGGGTCGTCATGGAATCGCACCCCGGGCCTCAGGTGGAAGGTGTACCGCGTCGCGCCCTCATCAACCTCCCAGCTCTGGGCCAGGCAGGGAATGATCTCCAATGTGGCCGGATCGAAGGAAACCAGGCCCTGGTAGACCTGGCTCATGATCCGGAAGGCAGATGCCTGCGTGAGCGTGAGGGGGAAAATGCTCCGTAAGGCCTCCGTTTCGTTCAGGTTGAACACACCGCCGAAGCGCGAACCGACGGAGAGCCGTTGTTCGGGCTCTACAGTGCAGGCGGGAAACAAAGCGAAGAGAAGGAACGAGAAGAGGCCTGCCCGCATGGTGGAGATCCAAATGTAGATGGGTGCTTCCGGGCAACGACCTCAGGACTTCGGCGTTACCAACATGACCGTTTTGATGGACAGCGGACCTTCGCGGGCCAACGCCTGTGAAGCCGACTTTCGCTCCACGCCCGGTCCTTCCCCTTGAGCAACCCATTCCTTGCATCGCCTTGGCGCCGCGCCAACAGGTCTTTGGCGGCCCTCGTGCTGCTGGCCGCCTGGTCCGGGGTGGCCGCGCAGGACTTCGGGAACCGTCGGATGCGGCCCGTCGTGCTCGATCGCGATACGGTCCGCTTGGATTCGGTCAGCATCGCGCCGGGTTCGCTCACCCTGTGGCGAGACAGTTCCACGGTAGACACCATGTTCTACCGCGTGGACCCATGGCATGCGCTGCTCCTCCGCCGGCCGGGCGCGCCCACCGACACGCTCATGGCCGTGTACCGGTGCTTGCCGTTGCTCCTCGCCGGACCCTATCGGCACAAGGATCCCGCACGCCTCTTGAACCCGACCCCGGACCGTGTCGACCCGTTCAAATACGTTCCCGGCAAACAGGCCCAAGACCCGCTCGGTATCCAAGGTCTGAACAAAAGCGGGAGCATTTCCAGGGGCGTTCTTTTCGGCAACAATCAGGACCTGAGCGTGAACAGTGCGCTCAACCTCGAACTCAGCGGCAAGCTCACGGATCGCATCAACGTCCTGGCCTCGGTGACGGACAACAACATCCCGATCCAGGCCGGGGGCAATACCGCAGAGCTCCAGGATTTCGACCGTGTTTTCATCAAGCTGTTCGACGAGAGGCAGGAGCTCATCGCGGGAGACTTCGTGCTCGAACGGCCGAAAAGCCATTTCCTCACATGGTTCAAGAAGACCAAGGGGATCGGCTATGCGACGCTGCTCGGTAAGAACGCCCTGGACACATCGATCGCGCAGGCGCGCGGTACGCTCGCCTTGAGCGCGGCGATCAGCAAGGGCAAGTTCTCCCGGAACGTGATCCAGGGCATCGAGGGTGTGCAAGGGCCGTATCGGCTCAGCGCATCGGATGGCGGAACGTTCATCATCGTCCTGAGCGGAACGGAAAGGGTCTTCATCGATGGTCAGCTCATGGCCCGCGGACAGGAGAACGACTACATCATCGACTACAACACGGCCGAGGTCATCTTCACGGCGAAGAGGCTCATCACGAAGGACCGCCGCATCGTGGTGGAGTTCCAGTACAGCGACAAGAACTACGCGCGTTCCCTTGTGCGGCTTTCGAACGGATGGACCTTCGGACGAACGGAACTGCATGCGGATATCTACACCGAACAGGACAGCAAGAACCAATCACTGCAACAGACCCTCAGCGACGCGGACAAGGCGGTGTTGCTCGCTGCCGGTGATGACCCGCTCGCGGCCGCCACACCCGGCGCTGACAGTGTGGGCTATAACACGGATGAGGTACTCTATGCGAAGATCGATTCGCTCGGGTACGATCCGGTCTTCCTGCACACCAACAGCGGGGACAGCGCGCTCTATCGGGTGAGTTTCAGCGCCGTGGGAGCGGGGAACGGCGACTATGTCCAAGAACAGTTCACCCCGAACGGCCGCGTTTTCAAATGGCTGGGACCGGACACCGTGAGCGGGCTGATCGTGCATAGAGGGAACTACGCCCCGGTACGCGTGCTGATACCACCCCGTGCCCAGCAGGTTTTCGAGGTCGGTGCCACGCATCGGTTCACGGACCGGTTCAAAGCATGGACGAACCTCGCTTGGAGCAATGAGGACAGGAACACCTTCAGTTCCGTGGATGATGCGGACAACGGGGGCGGGGCGGTCAGGGCGGGTGCCGAGTACGCCTTCCCCATCAGCAAGGCCGATAGCGCGTTGAAGCTCGTGGTCGGCACGGATAACGAATGGCTTACGCGGACGTTCCGCCAGGTCGAACGTTTCAGACCGGTGGAGTTCGAGCGCAACTGGAATGCGCTCCTGATACCCCAGGACAACGACCAGTTGCTCGCGGAGGTAAGCTTGGGTCTGCGCGCGGGAAAGAAGGGAACCGCCAAACTCTCGTCGAGCATGTTCCGCATCACCGATCGTTATACGGGCTATCGTCAGGCGCTCGAGAGCGACATGCACTTCGGCAAGTATGATGTGGTCGCCACGGGCAGCGTTCTGGGCACCACGGCCAGGCTCGTCGTGAGTGATTTCGCCCGTCACAAGGTGCGTATCCAGCGCCGCATGAAGCACTTCATCGTGGGCCTGAGGGACGAGCACGAGCGGAACCGTTTCCGCAGCGATACGAGCGGATCGCTGCTCGCGGGGAGCTACCAGTTCCTCGACTGGGAAGCCTTCGTGCAGAGCGCCGATACCGCAAAGACGGGATTCCGGGTCGGAGGCGGCCAACGGTACGAGCAGGCATTGAAAGGATCCGTGCTCGGAGTGAGCACGGAGGCGACGGCGTGTTCCGTGGCCGTGAACCTGAAGGGCGATGCCCGCAGGAGGACCGGGTTGTCCTTCACCTACCGCAGCCTGCGGATCATCGACAGCCTCGTCACGGCCCAACGGCC
>JAGODO010000267.1 GCA_017998165.1 Flavobacteriales bacterium
GCCGTCGCGTGCTTCATCGGGGTTCAGTATTTGATCAGTTGTTCATGCACCACGCTGCCATCGGTCATCATCAGTTCCACCACATAGGTGCCGTTGGCCAAGCCGTTGAGGTCCAGCTGCGCGGTGCAAGAACCAACACGGCTTTGTTGCACAAGGCGGCCATCGGCGGTCAACAGGCGCAAGGACCCGATGTTCTTCCGGGACCTTACCTCCACACTCTCGCTGGCCGGATTGGGCTGCAGCATGAACTCGGACGGGCTACCGTTAGTGTTCCCGAGGCCGGTACTGAACTCGGATGTAAGCACGCTCGGCTCGGTGATCACCGGATCGTTGAAGTCGAAGAAGATGTTGGCGGTGTTCTCGATCGCAGTCCCCGGCAATAGCGGCAGGTGCGGCCGTATGCGGAAGGAGACAAAGCCATGGCTCGCCGCTTCGTTCACATTGCTGTCCGGCAGCATTATGTTCGGGAATACCCAGCGCAGCGTGCCCTGCCCGGACAAGGACCAGGAGAAGGCATGCGATCCGGCGCCCATTCCAATGGTTGCGGGATCCAGGTGCTGCGGCAGCGTATCCGTTACCACGACAAGGAAAGCGGTATCGGTTCCCGTGTTCTGGAAACGGATGGTGTAATCGACCCACTCATCTTCATCGATCCGGTAAACCGTGCTGCTGTTACCATGGCTCGTGTTGGCCAGCTTGTCATTGGGGTCGTAGCTGCCGGTCACCGTCACCAGCCATGTCGCGGTATTGTTCGCCGGAATGGCATCGGTCATGGCGGGTGTCACCGTCGCGGACGCGTTCAGCTGCGTGCCGATCAAGCCTACATCAGAGGGGACCTGAAAGCGCACCAACAGGTCACGAGCGTCAAAGTTGTTCATGTTGCCCACGTTGTTCCAGGTAAGACTGCTGCCCGTGCTGGAACTCGGTGTGACCGATGCGCCAAGGAAGGTGAGGATAGGATCGAAGGACATGACCACCTGGTTGTTGCCAGTAGCGCCGGGCGTCAGGTTCGCCATGTCGATCGCATAGGCCAGTTCGAAGCCAGGCCGCGCAGGACCACTAGCCATGGTCAATTGCACATCCAGCGCCACGAGCGAAGTATCCGCGAAGTCCAGGACCACCAGCCCACTGGCGCTCACGGTGATCGGCTCCGGCAGGCAATGCTGTTGTGCATCGCTGGTGATCTCCGTGACATCGTACGAACCGTTCGGCACGTTCAGTGAATAAACACCGTTCGCCCCAGTGCTTGCGAAATAGGGACCTGGATCGAACTGCAACAATGAGTTCGTCCGAAGTGGTTCGACACCGGTCTTCACACAATCCTCATCATAGTCCATGAACACCTTGCCGGAGATGTTCGAGCAGCCCGGTCCCAGATCGGGAATGATCACCAGCACCGAATCACCACAGCCTCCATTGGGATACCAATTGGTGAATGGCGCGTAAGCGGTCACTTGGGTGAGCCAATAACTGCCAGCGGCAAGTCCGCTCCAGGTCTCAAGGATGTCGTACGTCGTGGTCAGTGTGTGTCCATTCGCCCCACCTCCCGGACCGATAATGGACCCATCCGAGTCGTACACGTTGCCCGCGCCATCGGTCAGTTGATGGTTGGTCCAAGCATAGGTCGGACTGTGCAGCAGAAGGGCTTGGATGGAACCGTTCGCGCCACCCGAGCAAGCACCTTGCACATCCGTGATAACCGGAGTGGTCCAGGTCGGCTGGCCCAAACGATAGCCGGCGCTCAACTCACCGGTACAACCGTTCGCGTCAGTGAATTCTACGATGATGGGGCTGGGAGATCCATATGGCCCCGTGTAATAGGCGAAGTACATGCGCTCACCCCAATCGGTCGTGTCCGTGTAGTACGGCGTGCTGAAGGTGACCGGACCATTCGCTGGCAACTCCACCATGATCATGAACCCGCCATAGGGATCGCCGGGGCACATACTGCCGCTGCTGATGGCATTGAATTGATAGCCGTCCGATAGAATGGTGGCATTCGCAGTTGCCTCCTCGCTCTGACTATCCGTTACGGTCACGGATATCGGACCAGCGCTCAGTCCCGATACGGAAGCCGTTGTTGCACCCGTGCTCCACAGGTAGGTATAAGGCGGTACACCCCCGCTCACATTGGCTTGGGCTGTTCCATTGGCATACGAACAGATCTCGTGCGCGGTGATCTGGATGTTCACGGTGATCGCCGACGCGGTGCACGAAGCGATCGCGAGAGCGGACGAGAGGATCAATTGCTTCATGATCGACCTTAGTAGTGAACGACAGTGAACGGCGTGCGATGCATTGATCCGTCGGCATTGTTCGTGATCAAGAAGTAGGTGCCGGAGGGGAACGCGGATACAACGAGCGTGGTTGTGGTCGAGCGCACTCGTTGTTGTGCGATCGATCGGCCATCCGCAGTCAGGATCGTGATCATGTCGATGATCGTCCCCGATGAGATCCGAAGTTGATCGCTCGCCGGGACCGGTGCCAGCACAAGGTCCGTGGCCGGATCATCAGTGATACCCGTACTGAACTCCGCCACCAGCACGCTCGGCTCGGTGATCACCGGCTCGTTGAAGTCGAAGTAGATGTTGGCGATATTGGTAATCGTCTGGCCGGGCAACAGGCCCGCGTGGGGGCGCACGCGGAAGAGGACGAAGCCGTGGCTCGCAGCCTCATTCACGTTGCTATCGGGCAGCAGCACATCGGCGAACACCACGCGCAGGGTGCCTTCGAGGGTTAGCTGCCAGGTGTACGGGTGGCTGGCCGCGCCCATTTGGATGGTGGCCGGATCGAGCCGTAGCGGCAACGTATCGGTGACCACGATGTTGAAGGCCGTGTCCGTTCCGGTGTTCTGGAAGCGGATGGTGTAATCGATCCACTCGTCCTGCTGCAGGTAGTATTCCGTGCGGCTCAGGTCGCTGCTGGTGCGCGCGGTCTTGTCGTTGGGGTCGAAGCTGCCGGTAACGGTCACGCTGTGGGCGTAGGTGTTGTTGCTGAGGTCGCCATCGGCGTTCTGAGTGGTCACGTTGAAGGTGGCCAACAGGTCCGTGCCGATCAATCCCACATCGGGGGGCACCGTGAAATTGGCTGTCGCGTGGTCGTAACCGAACGGTGTGGTGAGTGCAATGTCCGGTGTCGTCCATGTGAGCACGTTGCCGTTCACCGCTGGCGCCGGGTTGCCGGAGACGAAGGTGAGCACGGGATCGAATTCCATGGTGAGCGTGACGTTACCTGTGCTGCCCGGCCCTTGGTTGTGCACGTGCATGCCGTAGCTGAGCGCAAAGCCGGGGCGCGCAGGCCCACTGGATGCGTTCACCGTTGCATCCATGGGTTGGTTGCCGACGCATCCGATGTTCACGACCTGCGTTACCGGTGTGCTCAGCGTTACAGCAGCGGCACAGCTCTGCACGAACACCGGGTGCTGCTCATTCACCGTGTAACTGCCGTAGGGCAATGCCGCATTGTATTGGCCAGTGTTGTTGGTGGTCAGGTAGTACGGTCCAGGCTCCACGGTGACGATGCTGTTGGGCACGCGGTTCTCGCCACCGTCCATTGCGCAGTCGCCATCGTCATCGAGGTAGAGGCGGCCGCTGAGGTTTCCGCAATCGGCGGCGATCAGGGGCACGGTGAACAGCAGCGAATCCTTGTGCTCGTAATTGAACAGCGCATTGCCCGCGTACAGGTTGAAGCCGTCGTTGGTCCAGATCAGGTAATGGTCGCCCGGCTGCAGGCCATTGAAGGTGCGCACCCCATCGCCGAAGGTGTCACCTGTCCAAGCGAAACCTTGCGCCTCATTGGCCGGGCAGGCGAAGGCCTCGTTCGCGCGACGCACGTACATGCCGAAGCGCTGGTAGTCGCTGCCGCTCACCGCTACGGTCATGGTACCGCTCGCGCCGTTCTGGCAACTGGGCCCAATGCCCACGATCTGCATGTTCGGCCAGGTGAGCGGATCGCCCACCACCACTTGAAGCGTACCGGGGCATCCGTCCGCGTCCCAGAAGTCCACATTGTATTGCGTGCCCGGCGCACCGCTGAACTCGAGCAGGTTGTACACCGGCGTATTGCCCTGGCATGTGCTGGCCTGCGTGTACTCGATCAGGTTCGGGTGGCTGAAGCTGTATGGCGGCGGCCCGTGTATATCGGTGGGGTCGTAGGGATCGGTGTAATTGTCCTGGCCGGTGTACAAGGCCAACGGATACGGATCGCCGCTGAGGTAGCCGAGGGGGTAGAAGTTGTAAGCGGTGTAAAAGGTGTAGGAACTCTCCAGCGGTACGTCAACATCCAGCACCGCTTGATCCAGCACGGCATCGGTGACTGTAACGGTGTAGGTGCCGGCCACCAGGCCCGCCATCGTCGCCTCGGTGCCTCCTGTGCTCCACGAATAGGTGTATGGTGGCGTACCTCCCTGGCCGTATGCGCTCACCTGGCCGGTGGGCCTGCCGCAATAGCTGGGCGACATGAGGAAGGCGCCCACACTGAGCACGGCGTGTGCGACCGTGTTGAATGCGAAAAAGCCGGTTAGCAGGGCAAGTCGTTTGATCATGGTCCTCATTGTTTGATGAAGCACTCGCGCGCCATTGTTCCGTTCTCAAGTTCAGCGAGGAGCAGGTAGGCCCCGCTCTTCAATCCATTCAGGTCAATGCGCACGCGCGTTGATCGAGCGCTCATGCGCATCACTTCTCGGCCATCGGCAGCCAGGATCCGCACGTTCGCCAGCGCATCACCACTGGACACGATCAACTCATCGCTCGCGGGCACTGGGGCCAACGAGATCGCACTCCCCTCCTGCTCATCCACCCCCGTACTGAACTCCGCCACCAGTACGCTCGGCTCCGTGATCACCGGCGGGTTGAAGTCGAAGTAGATGTTGGCGATGTTCTCGATCACCGTTCCAGCAAGCACCGGCTGCACGGGGCGGATCCTGAACTTCACGAAGCCCTGACTTCCGGCAAGGTCCGTCGTGCTGTCCGGAAGGTTGATGTCATCGAAGAACCACTCCACCACGCGGCCTGGCTTGAAGCTGTATTCATGCGCATGCGAGGCGAGGGCCATCTGGAAACTGGTCATATCCAGTTCCTCCGGCAGCGTGTCGGTGATGGTGACGAAGAGGGCCTCGGCCGTACCGGTGTTCTGGAAGCGGATCGTGTAATCGATCCACTCAT
>JAGODO010000268.1 GCA_017998165.1 Flavobacteriales bacterium
TGCATTTCCAGGGCGGCGAACACCACGGCGGAAGGGGAGGAGGTCTTGGGGTCCGGCAGGCCGCTCGCGCACATGTACGCGTCGCCGATGGTCTTGATCTTCTCGATGCCGTGCGTGGCGATGATGTCATCGAACGCACGGAAGCACGCGTTCAGTTCCTCCAGCAGGTCGCTCGGGGCGACACGTTCGCTCATGGCGGTGAACCCCTTGAAATCAGTGAACATCACCGTGGCCTGATCGAAATGTTTGGCCGCTGCGGAGCCCGTCAGCTTGAGTTCTTCGGCCACCTCGTGCGGAAGGATGTTGAGCAGCAGGTCGTCGGAGCGCTTTTTGGACAGGCTGAGCTCCGCCGTCCGTTCCTGCACTTCGCGGTCCAGGTCATCGCGCTGACGGGCCACGGCCTTGTTGTGGTGGGCGGAACGGATGGCCAGGTAGATGGCCACGGAAACCGGAACGGCGACATGATCGCAATAGTGCGAGACCACACCCATGAGCGAGCCGAGCGCACCACCGTCGGTGAACGGCACCAGTACGAAGGTGACGACGCAGGAAACCAGCGCGCCTCCGCCGATCCAGCGCTCATATCCGCGCGTTCGCAAAAGGCGTATGGCCAGGCGTATCACATCCACGGCGAACCATACGAACACGAGACACATCACGATGAGCATGATGACAGCGACCACCAGGAGCACGATCACGCCGGGCGATGGCCTGATATCCGAGCCCAGTTGATCCCCGATCGCAGGCATGCCGAAAAGTTCACCCGCAGCGCGGCCGGCACTGAGGATCGTGAGGAAGATGATGGCCCAAGCGTACCGGCGGGCACTCTTGCGGTCCAGGTCACCCCTCAGTTTTCTGAGCACCAGGATCAGCAGGTAGAGGGGCCATGGCTTGAGCAGGATGGCGAGGGTCCTGAGCGGGCGCTCAGCGGTTTCGGGGAAGCCCAGCAGCCCCATGTCCCCGGCCACGTCCATCACCGAGTCGAACGCCTCGATGAGCGCCAGGAGCGCGAGCAGCAGCCAGGACTTGTCCCGCTTGTCCTGGAACCAGATCACAATGGACAGGAGGAGGATGATCAGGTTGACCCCGGCGAAGATCCCGAAGTGGAGCGAGACACGCTGCGTGCCGTAGACCGTATCCGGCCGATGGATGGACAAGTCGCATGCGTTGGCCGATAGCACGGTTCCCGGTGTACCCGTGATGCGCAGCGCGATCGATTCCCGCTCTCCGTCGCACAGGAAGGTGAATACGGAACTCACGTACGGAAGGGAATCGGACAGGGGCATGGCCTTGCTTCCACGTAACAGGGGCATGGCCTGGCTGCGCAGGATCGACCGGCCGTTGAGGAACACTTCCACCGCAGCCGTGGAGCCCAGGCTGAGGACGAGTGGGACATTCTTCAGGTCCTCGTCAGGGTCGAGCCGATAGCGCACCCACCATGTGTTCACTCCGGCGATCAGACTGTCTTCACCGGCGTAGAGGAAGGGCCACGTCCGATCATCCCAGCTGCGTTGTGCGAAAGCGCTATCGTCCGTGAACGCCATGCGGGGCCTGCCCAGGTTCCTTAGGTCGATGCCGGGGATCTCCTGTCCCTGCCCCGGCAGCTCGATGTGCTTTTCGCGCAGGTCGCCGGCATCGAAGCGCCGGGGACTTTCGCGTTCAGCGCCCGGAGGCTCTTCGGTCTGCGCGCATAACAGAGCGCACACCAGCAACAGGGGTGTGGCTACCGACCAGCGTAGCGCAGGGTGCATGGTGGAAATGTAGCCATCGTATCCCGGCCGGACCTTGTGCGGCCAAGCCCAGTTCCGCAGCGCTGGAGTGCCAACAGGGGAGCTTGTTCTTCCAGGATCCGGAAAGGAGAGGCCGGACCTCTTTCGAAGACCTGCCCAAGCTGTGGAGGCCTACTTCGCGGAACCGGACGTCGTGGACCCGCCGAGCACGACACCAGCGGTCACATAGTAGGTGAAGAACTTCGCATCGTTGGAGAAGCCATCGACCTCTTTGTAGGCCTTGGTGAGCCCGTAGCTGATGCCCGTTTCCACGGAGATGATCCACAGGTCGATGCCGACTCCGGCATCCAGGTTGAAGGAACCGCTGTTGTAGTCCTTGAGGTCGACCTTGATGTTGTCGTCCTTGCCCGTGGCGCTGATCAGCCAATTGTAAGTGGGGCCGGCGTTCACCCGCAAGCGGAAGTCGTCAGCGTCCATCAGGTTGTAGCCGACCTCGGCTTTCACCTTCATGGAGTTCCAAACGAGATGGTCCTCGGTGACGAGGCTGTCCCCAACGCTCACCGCTGTTTTGCTGCTGACGAAGAAAGCGCCCGGCTGGAAATAGAAGCGCTGGCCGATGCGCAGGTCCGCACCCGCGAGCACACCGATGTCGGACTTGTACTGCACACCTTCCTGCTCGGGCGTGAGCGTGGTCAATACCATGCCGAGTTGCGGGTTGAAGGCGACCTGTGCGGTCATCATGATGGGGGCGTAGAGGAACAGGAGGGAAAGCAGGCGGTTCATGCGGTCGGGTTCAGGGTGTGCCGAACAAAGATGCTTTGGCGAATTTCGGGATCCGCAGGTAGAAATACCTGTTTTTCTTCGGTCGTGACCGCTCCGGGGCGCACGGGCGGGACGATGGACAGCTATCGGTGTATCCGACCCCGGATCACTTGCTCAGCTCTTTCGCTTCGGCAGCCGGGACAGGAAGAGGGCGGAGAACGCGAGGCCCGCGAAGAACGTGGAGGCCGCCCGGGCGTTGTGGCCGGAACGGATGGCCAATATGGCGGAGGCCGTGCAGCAGGCCAATATCACCGCTATGCAAAGCAGCATCAGCGTGCGGCTGAGCGCGGGGTTCTTCACGACGGAACGGTTTGACCGAAGGTAAGCAGGTTGTGGTCGGGGTCCAGCAGCGCGAATTCCCGCTGGCCCCATGCTTTCGATCGCAACGCTCCGTTCGGATGTATCGGTACGCCCTTCTCCACGAGGGCGCGATAAAGCTCATCGATGGCACTCGTGCGGATGCAGACCTGGCCGTAGTTCGTTGCCGGGTCGAGTCCCTTGAAATGGAAAAAGTGCAACTCGATCCCATCACGCTGCAGCATGAGGTAGTCCGGATGATCACCACCGAACGCGGTGAAACCGAGCTGCTTTTCGTAGTAGGCCGTTGTCGCCGACTTGTCGCGCATGGGCAGCTTGGGGTGGATGGAGGTGAGCAGCATGCGGTGGGTTCAATCATCAAGCCCCATTCCTTCCATGATCCGCTCGATGTTCTTTTCGATGCGCGCTTCCCGGGTCTTCGCTTGCTTGGCTGACGAGAAGTGCAGCAGGTAGCCGCGCTGGCGTCCTGGGGTCAATGCGTTGAACGCTTTCTTCAGCGCGGGCATTTTCTCGAGCTTGCTCCTGAACTCCTCGGGCATGTCGAACTGGGCGGTGTCCTTCAGCGCGACTTTCAGCCCGGCTTTCTCCACGTCGATGGCCTCGGCCATGTAGAGCGCGATGATGCGCTCCTTCTTCTTGATCTCGGCGAGGCTGGTGAATCGGAGTTGCCGTGCGCTCTGGACGTTCATCGTCTGCTGGACCAGCAAGCCGTGGTCGTCCTTCAGCAGCGCCCCCTTGTGGAAGAGCAGGGCGCAATAGTCATTGAAGCCGTGCATGAGGAAAACGTTCTTGCCCTTGAGGGTGTAGCTGGGATGCCCCCACTTCAATTCTTCGGTGAGGCCGCTGTCCAGCGCGATGCCGCGCAGCCTCGCATAAGCCTCGCTCCACTGGGTGTCCTTGTTGAAGAACCGATCGACCTTCGGGTTCGGGGCTTTGCGTGCCATGGGCATGTTCGATGGACGCCAAAGGAAGCATACCGCGCTTCCATATCGCGGTCCCCGGTGCGGAACGAACTTTGGCGCGCGATGCTCACGATCGACCTCCCCGTATTCCCGGTCCTGACCACGGAACGCTTGGTCCTGCGACAGCTTCGATCCTCGGATGCGGAACAGGTCTTCGCGATACGCTCCGATCCGCTCGTGATGCGGCACGTCTCGCGTCCCTTGGTCCTGACGATGGACGATGCCTTCACGCTCATCGAACGGATCACCAGCTCGGTCGCCGCGAACGACGCCGTGCAGTGGGCCATGACCTTGAAGGACGATGATCGGCTCATCGGGATCATCGGATTCTGGCGCATCATCAAGGAACACCACTACGCTGAGCTGGGCTACATGCTCGCGCGAGACCAGTGGGGGCGGGGCTTGATGAGCGAAGCGATCGGCGCCGTGCTGCCGTGCGGGTTCAACATGCTCGGATTCCACAAGGTGGAGGCGATCACGCGACCCACGAACGTGGCGTCCATGCGTGCGTTGGAGAAGAACGGCTTCGTGCGTGAAGCGCAATTCAAGGAGAACATCTTCTGGGAAGGGGTCTTCTACGACTCGCTGCACTACGGGCTGCTGGCTCCGTAGAGGGAGCGGCCCTCACGCGAGCCAACCCGGGATCGCGGCGGCCTGCTTCACCCACTTGGCGAACTGTTGCTCGTCAAATTCGTCGCCCTCGCGGATATCCAGATAGCGGACATCCTTCTGCTTGCTTTCGCCCGGCGGCAGCGGCTTCAGCGCTGAGCCTTTGAAGAAGGCCACCTTCACGTACTTGGCGAAGACGTGGAACGAGAGGAACCAGCCCTGGCCTTCCACACCATAGAACGGGGAATTCCATTTCACCGCCTTCTTCACGCGGGGTGCGGCGCGCGTGATCACCGCATCGAGCTGTTCACCGATCATGCGCTTCCAAGCAGGCATGGCCGCGATATAGGATCGCACCGGTCCATCCCCATCGCCCTTCGCGACCTGCGGATTGCCGCCCGATAGCAGCTTCACAGGCCCGCTTTTGCCGGCCGACTTGTCCCGGGAGCGGACGGAAACGGTCTTCTTGGTCGCTGCTGGACGGGGCTTGGTGCGGGTAGCCATGTTCGATAGGGGTATGCTTGGGCCAGGTAGCCTGTACGCCGGTGTGTTCCTACGGCAACATATCATCGTTCCAGTCGCGCACGGCGAAGGACTTGACGAGACCTCCCAGGATGAACGGATCCTCCTTTACGAACTGCTCCGCTGCCGCCCGCGTTCGGAAGATGGCCAGGTTGCCCCGGTCAGCGAACGGACCGATACCGATGACCTCACCG
>JAGODO010000269.1 GCA_017998165.1 Flavobacteriales bacterium
CCGCTCTTTCCTTCCCATCCTTCCGCAGGGTCCGTGCTGGCCCAGATCTCCTGGCCCCAACGGTCGAAGATCGTCAGCTGGTATTCGGCGTCCTCCTGGTCTTTGATCAACGGGCGCCAGAGGTCGTTCACCCCATCACCGTCAGGCGTGAACGCGTTGGGCGCATACACCACGTAGTAGCCGTCGATCACCACGTTGCGGATCATCGTGTCCGTGCACGTATGCACGTTGGTCACGATCAATCGCACAGGATAGGTGCCAAGGTCATTGCCGGGGAAATGCAGGGTGGGGAACTCGTCCTGGCTGGTCCCGAGCACACCGTCCACGCCGAACTCCCAATCCCATTCGATCGCGTCCACGCTGCTGGAATCGAAGAAGGAGATGTAGGTCTCGAAATAGTCCGTGGGTTGTGGCCCGAAAACGAAGGCGGCTTCCGGATGGTCGAAGACCGTGATCAGATCCGTGTAGGTGGTATCCCCATCGCAATTCTGGGGCGAGATCACCCTCAAGGAAACGGAGTACACCCCGGGATCCTGGTACGTGTAGGTGGGCAGGCACAGCGCTGAACTATCGCCGTTGCCGAAGGACCAATAGCACTCGTTGGTGAAGAGCGCATCCGTGGTGTTGATGAACTGGACTTCCAAGGGGTAGCAACCGCTGTCCGGTTGATTCGTAAAGCTCACCACCGGATGCCCATAGGCGGTGATCAGGTCATCCTCCTCCACCTCGGCCGAACAACCGAGCGGATGGGTCACCAACAAGCTCACGGAATAGATGCCCGCATCCGTGTACACGCCGACGGGATCGTCCTGGTCCGTCACCGTCCCGTTGCCCAGGTCCCATTCCACCGAACCGATCTGGCCGGCAGGCGTGGTGTTCGTGTAGTGGATCGTGAGCGGTGTGCAACCGGCGACCGTGTCCGTGGTGAAGCTCACCTGAGGTTCGGCGTAAACGATGATCAGGTCACTCAGGGTGGTATCTTCCGTACAGCCCGCAGCGCTCGTCACCGTGAGGGTCACACTGAACGTGTCCGCGATGGCATACGTGTGCGAGGGGTCGCATACGTTCGCGCTTCCCCCGTCCCCGAAGGCCCACGAGCAGTCCCCCGTGAGCGTGTCGGTCGTGTTGCTGAAGTTCACCGTCATGCCGATACAGCCCTCGAACAGGTCCGCCGTGAACGTCGGCTCCGGTATCTGGTCGATCGTGATGAGTGTCGTGTAGGTCGTGTCTGTCGGACAATAGTCGTCGGATAACAACGACAAGGTCACGTCGTAGGTGCCCGGTATGCTGTAGGGATGGGATGGCTCGTACGCGGTCGAAGTCGGCGATCCATCCCCGAAGTCCCATTCGATGGAGATCACCTGGCTCGTGTCCGACCCGTTCTCGAACTGGAAGGTGATCGGATCACAGCTCGACACGGGGACGTTGGCGATCAAGGCCGGCACGCAAACGGGCGGGTCCACATGGATCTCGCTGACCACGCAGGCGGTATCGAAATAGCTCACGAACTGGTACCACCCTGTGTCCAGGTCGTTGATGGAAATACCGAGGATCGTGTCGGTCTGGCCGATGAGCGCTACGCCCTCATAGAACCACTGGTAGCTGTTCGCGATCGTGTCGGGATGTCCGGTGAGGGTCAGGTCCTCGGTGTAGAATTCGCCCGACTCGTCGATCGTGGACCCGAACAGGGAGGACTCGTTCAGGGTCAGGTTGTCGAAAATGAAATAGGCCAGCCAGGGGTCGAAGACGTTGGGGTAGTCCGCCGGCAGGGTGCAGGGTGACCCGATCATGATGGCCGCCACGTCGAACGTGGGGGTGAAGGTGATGGTGATCTGGCCCCACTCATTGGACGGGGTGTAGGTGGCATAGCCCAGTTCCGTCCAGCCCTCGGTGCCCGGGCAAAGCGCGATGCTCGTGGGCATGGGCGGGCAGGAAGCGAACCCGTAGATCGTCACGTTCACCGGACTGAGATCCAAGGTGGTCGTTTGGCTCAGGAAATTGTCGATCTCGAAAGCCGCCATCGACATGTTCAGGCTGTAGGAGGTTCCTGCCTCCATGGGCGCGAGCAGGCAGCCCCCGATGTATTCCATGTAGTCGTGGCAGAAATAACCGCCCACGCAGCCACTGCCACCACCGGGCAAGGGTTGCGGGATCCACGGGGGCATGTAGCCCGGAGCCAGGAAGTAATCCGACGTGGCGAAGGTGGCCTGGTCCCAACCGTCGGCGCAATCCAACTGGCTGTAGGACGCGGGCATGCAATCGTAATCCTCGAACGAAGCGTTCGGAAGGATCGAAGGGATACCGCCTCCGCCGATCGTTACTCCGCATGCGCAGTCGGTGGTGTCGTTCAGATCCGTCAGTCCATCCCCATCGTCATCGACGGCGTTGGCGCAACTCTCCTGCGCGTAGGTTCCATGACACAGCAAGGCAAGACCGATCAGGAGAAGCGGGCGGTGGATGGTCATCATCGGGAACGCTGGAATTGACAGCATGACGAACGAAGCTGGTCAACAGGTTGTTCGAGGTGAAAGATATGTCCGCGCCCCCGTTCTTGGGAAGTACAGGACGCCGGTTACCAACGATCGGTCCCACACCGACGCCTCTTGGCCTTTGGACAGTTCGACCTACCGAACGAACCTGAGCGTCTGGCCTGCGGCCCGGGCGGCATAGAGGCCGTGGGAGGCATCGGTCAAGGAGCACCGGTGGTCCGGGCCAGTGACCCATTCGGACAGGATCATTCGTCCGGCAGCATCGCATACGGTCAGAAGCGACCGTTGCGAAAAGCCCACCAGGCGAAGGGTCGCATCCGCTGGAGAGAAAAGGAGGGTGGGACCGGATGCGGAAAGGGTAGGGCTTGCCATGCCGATCCAGTCGAACGGGTAAGACAGGGTGGAGCACCCTTGTGCATTGGTCAGTTCCACCGTGTAAACGCCGTCCGACTCCGGAATGTGGTACGCCCCGGTCGCACCCGGAATGGGGGTGCCATCCAGATACCACTGGTACGTGCCTTCCAACGGGCACCAGAGGCCGTCAACGGTAAGCGCGATGTATGGCGTGGGCTCGATCTCCGTTTCCACATGGAAGGTGGATAGCGCACATGAGGTGTCTCCCGCCGCACGGAACACATATTCGCCGGAGTCCAGGGAAAGCGCCGAGATGGACAGGATGGTGTCGGTCGCCCCGGGTATCGCTATGCCGTCCTGGTACCATTGGTATGCGGTGATCGAACTGTCGGGGTGCGCGGTCACGACCAGGTCGCCGTCGCACCAGTTGCCCTCACCCGTGATCGCCGGACCGGAGGTGCCCGATGTGCTCAAGGAGAACTCATCCATGAGGAAGTAGGCCAACCACGGATCGAACACGTTCGGGTAATCTGCCGGAAGCATGCACGGGGACCCTGCCATGATGGCTTCCACGGTGAAGGTGGGCACGATCGTGATCGTGATCGTGCTCCACGCATTGCTCGGCGTATATGTGGCATGTCCGATCTCCGTCCAGCCTTCGTTGCCCGGGCAGAGACTGATGCTGGTAGGCCAGGTCGGGCATGCGGCCAGCCCATAGATCGTCACGTTCACCGGGCTCAGGTCCATCAATGTGGTCTGATCCAAAAAGTTGTCGACCTCGAACGCCGCGATGGACATCGTAAGGTCGTAAGCGTTCCCGACCATCAATGGGGCCATCAGGCAGCCCCCGACATACTCCATGTAGTCGTGGCAGAAGTAGCCACCGACGCAACCATTCCCTCCACCGGGCAGTGGTTGGGGGATGAACGAAGGCATGTAGCCATCGGTCCGGAAATAATCAGAAGTGCTGAAGGTCGCCTGGTTCCAGAATGAAGCACAATCCAACTGGCTGAAGCTCGTCGGTACACAGTCGAATTCCTCGAAGGACGGATTCAGCAGAATGCCGTCCAGCGGCACAGAGATGACGCCGCAAACGCAATCCGTGGTGTCGTTCAGGTCGATCAGGCCGTCCGTGTCGTCATCCACACCGTTATCACAGATCTCCTGGGCTTGCAGACTGTACACGCACGCCGAGGTGAGGAAAAGGAGGGTTGTTCGGAACATGTAGAACGTGGATGGATCCCACGAATCTATCAAGCGGACCGGAATGGTTCCAGATGAACGAATGCCAAAAGGCTCCGGGGGGAGCCTTTTTCCGTGGTGAACGCGCTGCTACTCGCAGTAGATCGCGCGGAGATCGTCCGCGCTATCATCGCCGAGTTCCTTGGCTTTGGTCAGGTCCGCGCAAGCTTCTGCTTTGCGTTCCAGGTGGACCAGTTCGATGGCGCGCGAGGTGTAGGCGCGGTGCATCCAACCATCGAGTTGGATGGCCTTGCTCAGGTCATCGCAGGCCCCTTGGTGGTCGTTGTTCTGGGCGCGTGCGATGCCCCGATTGAACCAGCTGCGGGCATCGTTCGGGGCGATGGTGATAAAGCGGTCGTAGGTGGCGATGGCGCCCGCATGGTCACCCAAGCGCATCCGCACTTCCCCGCAAGCCATGAGCGCATGTTCGGCAACAGGACCGGCCTGGTGCGCGCGCAACACGGCTTGCAGGTCCAGCATGGCCGCGTCGTACGACTTGTTCTGAATGTGCGCCTCGCTTCGGCGCAGCAGGGTGTTCGCATCCCCGGGCATCAATTCCAACGCGCGGTCAAAGTCGGCTTTGGCTTCGTTCCACTCGCCCAGGTTCGCATGGCACACGCCACGGTAGTACCAGGCCTTGCCGTTCTGCGGATGCTCGGCCAGTTCACGGGTGAGGTAGCCGACGGCTTCCGCGGGCCGTTCGCCCTTCAGGGACAGGATACCCGACTGGAAGGGAGACCCCACAGGGGCGGTACCCGCCGTGTTCGGAACGTTGACCACGCTGGCCAGATCCCCTGTAGGGGAAGATGCCGGTTCTTGAGCCGACGCGAGGATCGGCATGAGCAACAAAGCGTACAGTATCCGTTGGAACATCGTGCGGTTTCAACGGGTCGTCCGTTGATAGGTTTCTACCCCCGGCAGCCGCAAGGCCCTGGCGTCCTGCCCAATTTGGCCGCATGGTATTGAACTCCGAACCGGTCTCGCTGGATATCGGACTGCTCACGCTGCGACTCAGCGCGGGTGGGGCCATGATCTGGCATCACGGCTGGCCCAAGCTCGCCAACTTCACC
>JAGODO010000271.1 GCA_017998165.1 Flavobacteriales bacterium
CCCATACCCTGAGAGCCAGGCGTTCAGTGCTGCTGCTTCGAGCATCCCGGAAAGGCTCCGGAGCATGTGCCGAACATTCTCTTCAGTGAACCACCCGTTACGGCTCTTGGCGCGCAGTACCGCCTCCTCGAACGCGGCATACTCTATTTCGCTGAGCCCACAGGAATGGCCGGGCCAAGGCAGACCGCCACCGAACAAAGTGAAGAGCCTACCGAGTTGCACGAAGGCCCCGATCCGCTCTTCCAACGGCACCGGCCGAACTTCTCCAAGGGTCGCGCTGTTCATGCTGTCTATTTTCGCCCGCCAAATTAGACCTGTACGCTATGGCCATCATGATCACGGAGGAGTGCATCAACTGCGGTGCCTGCGAACCGGAGTGCCCGAACAACGCCATTTATGAGGGCGGCGCGGAGTGGCGCCTGAGCGACGGTACCAATCTCCATGGCATGCAGACCACCCCCACGGGGAACAGCCTGGACGCCGATGCGCCGATCCATCCGAAGGCGATGGACGTCTACTACATCGTGCCGGACAAATGCACCGAATGCAACGGATTCCACGACGAGCCGCAATGCGCTGCGGTGTGCCCGGTGGATTGCTGCGTGGATGATCCCGATTTCCGCGAGACGAAGGAGCTGTTGCTGGCGAAGAAGGAATTCATGCATTTGTGAGCACGCCGGCCCCACCCGGCGCCTGCCCGTACTTTCGGCATGCATCCCAGCGTTGCCCGAACGGATGAGGAGATCGCTCATAGCCGCACTTTGCGTCCCGCTGCTGGCAGCAGCGGTGCGAGGCCAGGTGCATCCCGATACGACGCATACGACCCTGGAAAACGCGGTGCGGGTGATGGACCGGAATGCCGTGCTGCTCGACCCGCACGCCAACGCGATCAAATTGCTCGGCGAGCTGAAGGACGCACGGCGCGACGGCGAGCGGGACAGCATCAGTGCTGAGCTGAAGTCCTCTTTGCGCAAGGTGCTCGAAGCGGACGACGCCTTCACTGCTGACCTGGGCGACCTGCCCATGAGCCACGTTGATGCCACAGATGGCAAGTTCCGCTTGCTCACTTGGAATGTGCCCTACGCGAACGGCAGTCATCTCTTCGAGGGGTTTCTGCTCGTACAGGACAAGCGCCGACGCGTGCTGTACGAGTTGCGCGACATGACGGACAGGATCGAGAACGCCTCCTTGAAGATGCTGGCGCCGGATTACTGGTATGGCGCGATCTACTACACCGTGGTGCCCGTGAAAAAGGGCGGCAAAACGTGGTACACGTTGCTCGGCTGGAAGGGCTTCAGCAACGTGGAGACCCGCAAGGTGATCGACGTGCTCAGCTTCAAGGGGTCCGTGCCGCAATTCGGCGCGCCGATCTTCGGCAGCGGCAAGCTGAAACACACGCGCGAGATCTTCGCACACAGCTTCCAAGCGAGCATGAGCTTGAGATGGGAACAGGACTTCATGCGGATCGTATTGGACCACTTGGCGCCCATGAAGCCGGAGTTCGCCGGACAGGCCGCCTTCATGGGACCCGACCTCAGCTACGACGCCTACGTGTGGGACAAGGACCATTGGACATTCCAACGCGATGTCGACGTGCGCGATGAGGGCAAGTCCAAGCCTTGGAACAAGCCGCCGCAGGAGTGACCGGCTGGCTGCGGGCGGTTGGTCTGGTTGTGCTCGGGATGGTCCGCGCCGTCACGCGGGAGCCCCTGCCATACGATCCGCCGAGACTTCCGGATCAAGGGTAGCCTCTTCCATTCCGGATGCATAACTAGCTTCGGGCTTGCCATGAAACATGCCATGCTGCCGCTCGCGCTGCTCCTTGCGGACACAGGGCGTGGACAAGAGCCTGTTTGGAGCCCGGATATCGCTGCGATCCTCTACGCACATTGTGCGGCCTGCCACCATGATGGTGGGATCGCCCCTTTCCCATTGCTGAGCTACGCCGATGCCAGTGAGCATGCCTGGGCCATCGCCGAGCAGGTCGCCAGTCGGCATATGCCGCCATGGCCCGCCGATCCGAACTACCGGCACTTCAAGGAGGAGAACGTGCTGACGCAGGCGGAGATCGACGCCGTGGTCGCGTGGGTGTTGGCGGAACAACCCTATGGCGAACCGGATCTCGAGCCCTTACCACCCTCGTTCGCTGCCGGTGGATCCATGCTCAACGCGATCGACCTCCAGGTGGCCATCCCACCCTACACCCTGCAGTACAACACGGATGAGTACCGTTGGTTCGTGGTGGAGAACCCCTTCAATGAGACCATTTACGTCAACGCCATCGAGGTCTTCCCTGGTTTGGATGAAGTGGTACACCACGCCGACATTTCGTACGATGACTCAGGCGCATCGCTGGCGAATGATGAGAGCGATCCGCTCCCAGGCTTCAACAGCAGTACCGGCTCGCCTACGTACAGCTACTACATGAACGCCTGGCAGCCCGGCGGGAACATCGCCCGTTATCCGCCCGGCTGGGGCATCGAAGTACCGCCCAATGCTGACTTCGTACTGGAGGTACACTATGGACCCGGTGCACAAGGGCAAGTGGATTCGACCGTGATGAACCTTGAATTCGTGACCGGCACCGGCATAAGGGCGGTCTCCGTAGGCTGGTTGCTGGGCACATCCCAGATGACGGACGGCCCGTTGTCTATCCCGGCCAACACGATCCGGACCTTCCATCAGGAACGCCAAGTGAACACGACCACCTCCTTCGTATCGATCTGCCCGCACATGCACAACGTGGGTACATCCTACAAGGTCTGGTTCGAGTATGATGGTGAAACGGTGCCGTTGATCGATATCCCGCATTGGGACTTCCACTGGCAGAAATACTACACCTTCCAGCAGGTGCAGGTGATCCCTGCCGGGGCCGTGATCATGAGCGAAGGGGTCTACGACAACACCACCGCCAACGAGCATAACCCGAACGATCCGCCGCAGAACGTGTTCTCCGGAAGCACGACGGCGGATGAGATGTTCCTGACCTATTTCATTTGGACGAACTACGAGAGCGGTGACGAGGACATCGTGCTCGACAGTCTGTTATTCCTGGATGCGCAGGAAGTGGCTCCCGCCCGGTCAGACCTGTTGCTGTGGCCCACATGCCCTGAACATCAGGTGTTCATTGATGACCCCACCCCTGGCGGGCCCTTGGAATTCACGATCCTTGATGCGACCGGCAGAGCGGTGCGTGGGATCACCCGAACGAATTCTTCTGGTCACGAGCGTGTTCCCGTCGGGGATCTTCCCCCGGGCATCTACCTGCTGGTGATCCACCACGATGGCCTGGTGATCACGCATCGCTTCGTCCGGTCCTGATCCCGATCGACAGGTCGCATCTCACAACTCGGAGCATCAGCCGGTGCACTGATGCCCCCGCTTCTACATTTGCCGCTCGATCCCCGCAGCCATGCTCACCACGACGAAGAAGGTCCACAACTACAGCGCCGGTCCCTGCATCCTCCCCCCGCAGGTCATGGAGAAAGCGGCCCAAGCCTGCATCGATTTCGATGGTGGCGGGATGAGCATCCTGGAGATCAGCCACCGCAGCAAGCCGTTCGAAGCCGTGATGGCCAAGGCGCAGGCGCTCGTGAAGGAACTTCTCGGTGCGCCTGAGCACTACCAGGTGGTCTTCCTCGGCGGCGGGGCCAGCATGGGCTTCCACATGGTGCCTCAGAACTACATGCGCACCGGCGGGAAGTCCGCCTATGCGAACACCGGCGAGTGGGCCACACGGGCCATCAAGGAAAGCAAGCTGGCCGGCGAGACCATCGTGGTGGCGAGCAGTGAGGACAAGAATTTCAGCTACATCCCCAAGGGCTTCAGCATTCCCGGGGACGCCGACTACTTCCACTTCACCAGCAACAACACCATATTCGGCACGCAGTTCAAGGAATTCCCCAAGTCGCCTGTCCCCGTGGTCTGCGACATGAGCAGTGACATCTTCAGCCGTCCGGTGAACGTGGCCGACTTCGCGTTGATCTACGGGGGGGCACAGAAGAACATGGGACCCGCGGGAGCCACGGTCTATCTGTTCGACCCGAACGCGTTGGGCAAGACGGGTCGCAAGCTCAGCCCGATGATGGACCTGAAGAACCACGCGGACAAGGACAGCATGTACAATACGCCCCCGGTGTTCCCCGTGTACGTGTGCATGCTCACCCTGGAGTGGCTCAAGGGCATCGGTGGCATTCCGGAGATCACGAAACGCAATACCGCCAAGGCCAACCTGCTCTACAACGCCATCGACCGCTTGCCCCTGTTCAACGGGACCACCGCCCCGGAAGACCGCAGCCAGATGAACGCGACGTTCGTCATGAGCGACACCAACCTGGAGGCCGCCTTCGACGCCCAATGGAAGGATGCCGGCATCAGCGGTATCCGCGGGCACCGGAGCGTTGGGGGCTACCGCGCGAGCATGTACAACGCGCTCCCCATCGAAAGCGTACAGGTGCTCGTGGATGTGATGGAGGATTTCGCCCGGAAGAACGGATAACAAACCCGCCGAGCGCGGGATGAAGAACACATGCGCGTACACGCCAACGACGGCATCAGCAAAGGGGCCGCCGCCCGCCTTCACGAAGAAGGCTTCGCTCTCACCACCGAACACGTTCCGCAGGATCAGCTCATCGCCTACCTGAACAAGGAGGCGGTCGAGGTCCTGCTCGTGCGCAGTGCAACCAAGGTGCGTAAGGACCTGATCGACTCCTGCCCGGGTCTCAAGCTCATCGGGCGCGGCGGCGTAGGCCTGGACAACATCGATACGGCACATGCGCGTGCGAAGAACATCCCGGTGATCAATACGCCGGCGTCTTCCTCGATATCGGTGGCCGAACTGGTCATGGCCCACATCACCGGCATGATGCGGAACCTGCATCTGGCCAACCGCACCATGCCGGCCGAAGGCAGCACCCGCTTCAAGGAGTTGAAGAAGGAATATGAGAAAGGCACGGAAGTACGCGGCAAGACCCTCGGTATCATCGGATTCGGGCGCATCGGGCAATGGACCGCCCGGTATGCGTTGGGCGCCGGGATGAAGGTGATCTACGCGGACAACCACGCGACGGCGGAGAGCATCGAACTTGAAGTAGGCGGTCAACCCATCCGTGTCGGTGTGAAACTCGTCTCGCTCGATGAACTG
>JAGODO010000270.1 GCA_017998165.1 Flavobacteriales bacterium
ACTTCACCGGCACCACCGACGAATACATCGAACTACGCGAGTTGAACGCAACGAATGCGTCCGTCCTGAACGAGCCGTTCGAGAATGGGCTGCGCATCATCTGGAACTCCGGTGATCACATGGAGTTCCGCATCGATGGTTCGCTGATCACGCTCAGTCGCGACCAGTTGATCTTCCTCACAGAGCACTACCAGGTGGAGGTCGTGCATGTGGAAGCATGCCGCTTCGTGCGTTTCAACCGGCCGTTCTTCTGCGTGGTCGATCGCGACAGTGAAGTGGGGTGTAAAGGCATCCTGTTCTTCGGCGCGCATGAGCTGCCCGTGCTGTCCATCGCACCACAAGAGCAAGAGAAGTTCGACATCCTCTGGCGCATGTTCTCCTTGGAGATGCAAAGCAGCGATGGGCTACAGATGGAGATGCTGCAGATGATGCTGCGTCGATTGCTCATCCTATGCACACGTTTGTACAAGGAGCAAGGCAAGCTGGGTTCGCTGCAATTCGATGGCGTGAACATCGTGCGCGACTTCAACTTCTTGGTGGAAACGCATTTTCGCAGCATCCACAATGTGGCCGCCTACGCGAAACTCCTGCACCGATCGCCCAAGACCTTGGCGAACCTCTTCGCGCAGTTGGGGAAGCGCACACCGCTGAAGGTGATCCAGGACCGCATTATGGTGGAGGCGCGCCGCCTCATCCGCTATTCGGACCGGCCGATGAAGGAGATCGCGGACAAGCTCGGCTTCGAGGATGTGCAGACCTTCAGCCGCTTCTTCAAGACACAGGAGGGTCTTGCGCCCACGGAATTCCGCGCTTCGGGAAGTTTGGCCAACCCTTCGGGAAGCCCCGTCTACCAGGGGCCATAGAAGCCACGGCACTTTTGCATCGTCAACAACGACAACCAAAACAACGACGATGCGAACCTTCAACGTCCCCGTGAAAGCCGAAGTGACCCCGAACAACCAGGCGATCTTCGACAACCTCCAAAAAGGCCTCGGCTTCGTGCCGAACCTCTACGCCGTGATGGCCTACTCCGAGCATGGCCTCGCGAAGTACCTCCAACTGCAAAGCGCCCCGAACCTGCTCTCGAAAAAGGAGAAGGAAGTGGTGAACCTGGTGGTGAGCCAAGTGAACGGCTGTCGCTATTGCCAAAGCGCGCACACGGTGCTCGGCAAGATGAACGGCCTCACCGATGAGCAAGTGCTGGATGTCCGTCGTGGTGCGGCACCCTTCGACGCCAAGCTCGATGCACTGACGAAACTGACCGAGGCCATCACACGAACCAAGGGCCGTCCGGACGCCACTTCGCTCGATGCCTTCTTCAACGCCGGCTACACCAACGGCCACCTTGTGGAAGTGGTGATCGCCATCGCTGACAAGGTGGTGATGAACTACCTGCACAACATCATGCAAGTGCCCATAGACTTCCCACTGGCACCCGAACTGGAACTGGCCACGGTCTGAGCAACAACACGCACGCCACGCCGGGACCATGGGAGACCGTGGTCCCGGTCGCGGTGCCGCTGGAACATTTCCGCCGAACGAGAGCGACCTTCGACCAACAACCCACACACATGGAACCAAGACCACCCCTTCCTCCTTTCACCGAGGAGACCGCCCGCCAAAAGATCCAGATGGCCGAGGACGCCTGGAACAGCAAGGATCCCGAGCGCGTGGCCAAGGCCTATACGCCGGACAGCGAATGGCGCAACCGGAACGAGTTCATCAACGGTCGTGCGGCGATCGTCGCCTTCTTGGAACGCAAGTGGGTCAACGAAATGGACTACCGCTTGAAGAAGGAATACTGGGCGCATAGCGGCAACCGCATCGCCGTACGTTTCGAGTACGAATGGCAGGATGCGGCGGGCAACTGGTTCCGCAGCTATGGCAACGAGAACTGGGAGTTCGACGAGCTCGGCTACATGGCCAAGCGCTATGCGAGCATCAATGACCTGGCGATCACCGAAGGCGAACGGAAGTTGCGCTGAACCCAACGACCATGGCCAAGAATTTCGCATCGCTCGCTTTCACACCCGCCGTGCAGAAACTGCAGGAACAGTATGGAAGCCGTTCGGCTTATGCGCGGCAGGAGAAGCAGGTCTTCCAGGACGGCCTGACAGAAAGTGAGATGGCCTTCATCGCCGAGCGCGACAGTTTCTACATGGCCAGCATCGGCGCCAATGGCTTCCCGTACATCCAACACCGCGGTGGACCGCACGGTTTCATCCAGGCCATTGACCCAAGCACCGTGGCCTTCGTGGATGTGCGCGGTAACAAGCAGTTCATCTCCATCGGTAACATCAGCGAACAGCCCAACGTGTCATTGATCCTGATGGATTACCCACATCGCACACGATTGAAGCTCTACGCCAAAGCCGAAGTGGTGCCTTTGGAGAACGCCCCCGCACTCGTAGAACGCCTGATGCCTCCGGGCTTCCATGCGAAACCTGAAAGACTCGTGAAGTTGCACCTCGAAGCGTACGATTGGAACTGCCCGCAACACATCACGCCGCGGTTCACGCAGGAAGAGTTGCTCCAAGCCCTCGACAAGCAACGCGAATACGTGGAAGGGTTGCAGCGTGAGGTCGAGCGAATGAAGATGCTGCTGGAAGTACGCTGATCCCCGGACGATCGACGGACCGAATTCGTATCAATCAACGCCGACGAAGAACATCTCCATTTCCCCCTTGCCCTTCGCAGGCACTTTGCCGCGTGGGGTGAAAGAGAGGCCCGGTTCATCCTTCACCAGTTCATAGGTCGCCTCGCTGATATTCACCTGTCCTGCTTCACCACTGCTTTCCATGCGGCTGGCCGTGTTCACGGTATCGCCCCAGATGTCATAGCTGAACTTCTTCACACCGACGATGCCCGCAACAACAGGACCGCTGTGGATGCCGATGCGGATCTCGAAATAGGGTAGACCCGCCGCGATCTTCCGCGCCTTGCCTTCCGCGATGAAGTTGCGGATCTCAAAGGCTGCCTTGATCACATCCGTGGCGTGCGTGCTGTTTGGCGTGGGCAAGCCACCAGCGGCCATGTACGCATCGCCGATGGTCTTGATCTTCTCGATGCCATACCGTTCCACGATGCGGTCGAAGGCGCTGAAGCATTCGTTGAGGTCGTGCACGATGGTGGCCGGGTCCATCTTCTCCGAATACTCGGTGAAGCCCTTGAAGTCGGTGAAGAGCACAGTGACCTGGTCGATGAGCTGTGCCTCTGCGCTGCCCTTCTCCCTCAGTTCGGCGGCCACTTCCTCGGGCAGGATATTGTGCAAGAGGTCCTCACTGATCTGCTTCTCGCGCTCGATGGCAGCTTTTGCCCGCCGGGTGTAGCGCAGGCGGCTCCATAGACCGAAGGCCAGCAGCAATATTCCGAGCCCGGCGAACAGGTACACGTTGCGGGTGCGTTCTGCATGCTCACGGGCCAGTTCCAGCCCGAAGCGTTCTTTCTGATGGCGGAGGCTGTCGGCAAGCTGCTCGCGTTCGTGCCTGAATTCCTGCTCCATGGTGGCCATATGGTCGATGCCCTGTCGGGTGATGATGGAGTCGCGCAGCGCATGGAACTCGAGCAGCCGGTCGTAGGCCCGGTGGTGGTGGCCGACAGCGGCCTCCGCCTGGTGCAGGGCCAGCAGATTGTCCATCGTTTCCTTCAGGAGGCCCTTCTGCCGGGCGATGTGATAGCCCTCGTCCGCCAACTCGGCAGCCTCCTTCGGACGCCCCTCCTTCAGCAGCCAGCCGGACCGTATGGCGTAGAGGAATGTGGCCCAGGTCCATCCGTTCCGGCGTGCATACCAGCCCACCCAGGGAGCGGTGAGGTCCAGCGCCTCGCCGTAGTCGCCCCGCTCGGCGGCCAGGGTGGCCTGGAAATAATGCAGGCCGCTCAACAGCGAACTGTCGTTGGGGCAACAGCTGCGGACCAGTTGCTCGGCCCGATCCATTTCCAAGCGCGAGGAATCGGCATGGCCCATCCGTTGCCAAAGCTCGGCCAGGCTGCGCCGCTCACGCGCCTCGGAGGCCTGGTCACCGGCGGCCTCCGTCAGGCGGATCGCTTCCTGGTAGTTGCGCTGTGCCCCCTGCAGGTCCTCCTGCATGCCGTTGATGGCCCCGAGAACGGAAAGGGACTGGATCCAGATGGCCGTGTCACCGAGTTCACGGCCGCGCTTCAACGTACGGCTCATGAGGGGTACGGCCGCTGCTATCTCTCCGCGGGCCATGTGCGCCCGACCCTCCAACAGGTCGCCATGCAACAGGCCCATGGCATCGTCCAGGTGCCGGAAGACCTGCCGGGCCGAATCGTTCCAGACCAGCATGGCGTCCAGGTCCCGACGCTTCCACGCGGCGAGCGCGCGGATGTGCATGGCCCATCCCAAGCGTGCAGGGTCGGCCCGTAGGGCTTGATCAGCCAGCGCTGAGGTGGCCAGGCTGTCCGCTTCCGGGGGTAGCCCTATGGTCCGGAGGTCGCCGATCAGTTCTGATCTTGAACGGAAGTCGAGCCCTTCCGCGCGGAGAGATGTGGAGACATCCTGTGCCCACGCACCTCCCGAGCCTACTAGGAGATAGGCACCGGCTAGCAGGATGGATGGTTGCAGGGTCATGCTTGAAAGCTTGCGGCATGCGATCATGCCTCACCCAAAAGAAAGGATTTTTGCGGTATATACGCGTCCGGCGGATAGCTCCTCCAAGCCCATCACCTATCCCACCGTAGTGCGGGTCCTCATCCTCCAGCTGTACTCGGTCGCCCTGTCCTTTCCACTGTTCCAGCGATCTGCCGCCGTTTGACCTGAAGGTCCGGAACCAGCTTCACGCCGTGCGCTCAACGAAGTACATCTCCATCTCTCCTTTTCCCTTCGCCTGCACTTTGCCGCGCGGGTTGAACGTGAGTCCCGGAACATCCTTCACTAGCGCATACGTGCTCTCACTGATGTTCACCTGACCCACTTCGCCAGATGATTCCATGCGGCTGGCCGTATTCACCGTATCGCCCCAGATATCATACTGGAACTTCTTCACGCCCACGATCCCCGCCACAACAGGACCGCTGTGTATCCCGACACGCATCTCGAAGAAGGGCTTGCCTGCTGCTTCGCTTGCGGCCTTGTGCCGTTCCATGAACTCCTGCATCTCCAGCGCGGCACGCACCACATCGG
>JAGODO010000024.1 GCA_017998165.1 Flavobacteriales bacterium
TGCGCTGTGCCGACCAACGCGAACACGGGGCCGACAGGTCTTGTTCAGGGCGACCTCAATCGTTGCTGAAGTAATCCGCGCTCTGGTATCTGTTCGGTCTTCAGTTAGCGTAGGGGCAATGCGCACGCATCATCATGGCTGCCTCCATCGCAGCGGCAGGAGAACCGTATGCGCAAATGCGATGGAACTTGGACCTCCTATCTTCACTTTCGCCCGACCGCGTATTCACCTTACCCCGCACACCCGTGCTTCGATCCATTGCCTTCCTGTTCTTGATGGTGTGCCATGCCATCACCCATGCGCAACTCTTCGGACCACAGCAGATCATTTCAACCCAGGCGAATTCAGCCAGGTGTGTTGCATCGGCCGATCTGGACGGGGATGGGGACCTGGACGTGCTTTCCGCTTCCACGCAGGATGACAAGATCGCGTGGCATGCCAATGATGGTTCGGGGGGCTTCGGACCACAGCAGATCATTTCAACCCTGGTGTTTGGGGCTTGGTTCGTTGCATCGGCCGATCTGGATGGGGATGCGGACCTGGACGTGCTTTCCGCTTCCTCCCTTGATGACAAGATCGCATGGTATGCCAACGATGGCTCGGGGAGCTTCGGACCACAGCAGATCATTTCAACCCTGGCAGTTGGAGCTCTCAGCGTTGCATCGGCCGATCTGGATGGGGATGGGGACCTGGACGTGCTTTCCGCTTCTTACAGCGATGATAAGATCGCCTGGTATGCCAACGATGGCTCCGGGGGCTTCGGACCACAGCAGATCATTTCAACCTTGGGAAATGCAGCTTTCAGCGTTGCATCGGCCGATCTGGATGGGGATGGGGATCTGGACGTGCTTTCCGCTTCTTACAACGATGATAAGATCGCCTGGTATGCCGATGATGGTTCGGGGGGCTTCGGACCACAACAGATCATTTCAACGCAGGCAGATGCAGCTGCCTGCGTTGCATCGGCGGATCTGGATGGGGATGGGGATCTGGACGTGCTTTCGGCTTCTTATAACGATGATAAGATCGCTTGGTACGCCAATGATGGCTTGGGGGGCTTCGGACCACAGCAGGTCATTTCAACCCTGGCGGACGGAACTCTCAGCGTTGCATCGGCCGATCTGGATGGGGATGGGGACCTGGACGTGCTCTCCGCTTCCTCCGGGGATGATAAGATCGCATGGTATGACAATGATGGCTCGGGGGGCTTCGGACCACAGCAGATCACTTCAACCCTGGCAAATGGGGCTGAGTGCGTTGCATCGGCCGACCTGGATGGAGATGGGGACCTGGACGTGCTTTCCGCTTCCACCGGGGATGATAAGATCGCGTGGTATGAGAATTTGACGGTGGCCACGGCTGTTCCTACACTGGCTGCGGAACAGGTCGCGCTATACCCCAACCCCATGAGTGCCAGCGCTACGGTGCTGTTGGATCAAACAGGGGGCGTGGTGGTGCTGGAGTTCTTCGATGTGCAAGGCCGTTCGGTCCGCACGGAGAAACAGGCTGTGCAGGAACGCAAGATCATCGTGCCGCGCAATGGGCTCTTGCCCGGCCTCTACCTGTTGCGCATCACGGGTGAAAAACGATCGGAGGCGAAGCTCTTCGTGGAATAGCGATCGTTGGGGCGTTGTCACCCCGGCCAACGACCCAACAGTATCTTCTCAGTCGTTGCTGAAGTAGTCCGCGCTCTGGTAGTGGCCGTCGGCCTCCTTCTGCAGTTGCATAAGGATATCGTTCGCCTCCGGCAGGCAGGTTCGCGAGGCTGCTGGCCCTATCAGTATTCGGCGGCACACCGTGGTACTACCGCCCCTCCACGATCAACTTCCGCACGTGCTCCCGTTCACCATCCGCGATCCTGATGAAATACACCCCGGCGATGGGGATCTCCATAGAAACGGTCGTGGTCAACGGTCTCGATCGCTGGACGACACGGCCAAGCGCGTCGGTTATGATGAGGGTTTCAATGGCCCATGGAGCAGCGATCGTGATCATTCCATTGCTTGGATTGGGATGAACGCTCCATCCGTCTTCGACTTGGGGCTGCACGGTCGTCGAGAAGTCGCAATCCGCTGTCGTGTTCACCGCGACCACGGTGAAGGGATCGAACAAGGTGTCGGCCAGGGCGAACGGGTACGTGAGATGATCCGAGAGCATGTACGGCTGCACAATAACCGTGATCGCCGAATCGAGCGTTGTGTTGGCCACCGTGTGGCAGTATGTGGATGGATCATCGCTCACCGGGGTGAAGAGCAATGTATCCGTTGAGTTCAGGCGGCAGGCGACGATTGTGCCAGCATCATCAACGGCCAACCGCATCGACGCGTAGGAGCCGGGGCGGTGATAGGCCACAGAACCGAGCACAGCACCTGTGGCATCGAGGTGATCGAAGAAGGGGGCGTTGCCAAAACCGGGGTCATCATGGAAGTGCGCGGACATGATGGTGCCACCCGGCAGCTCCACCAACGCGCCGAAGCCTGTGCTGGCCTGGAACGGATGACGGTAAGCGTGCGCGTGCAGGATGGCGCCGCTCGTGTCCAGCCGATCGAAGAAGAGTCGAGCGTTGCTGCAAGGCGTAAGGTTGCTGGTGTAGTGCCCAAGGAGCGCGAGGTCGCCGTTGGCAAGCAAGGAAAGGCCGTGCGCCTCGTTGTAGCTCGTTACCGGATAACGGTTGCACCAGACGAGGTCGAGGTCACCGTTCAACTTGATCACCGTGGGTTGCCGGTTGCATGTGCCGGCGAGCGCTTGCGGCAACATCGACGTCACCATGTACAACGATCCATCGGCGGCCGGTGCCAGCCTCGGTGTCAGCATGCCATAACGGAAGGGGTCGTGGATGGTATCGGCAACGATGCACTGGTCGATGAGCGCGCCGTTGCCATCAAGCTTGAGCACCACTGCCGCCCATGTCCCATACAAGGCCAGTCCGGGATCGATCACGCCCTCCTGCGCGGCACCCACCAGGAAATGCTCCCCGCCCCGCTCGGCGATGTCAATGGGCATGTACCCTTGCGGAGGAGCGACCAGCCGCTTGGCCCACTGCACGTTCAGCTCCTTGTCGGTCTTCACAAGCGCGGTGTACCCGAAGAAGACGTGGCTCATCATCAGCAAGCCGCTGTCGCTGCACAGGATCACGCGGGAGAACGCCTCATCTGTCCGGCGAGCATCGATCGGAGCGCCCATGGCCGTAGTGCGGATGAAGGTGGTCCCGCCACCGGTCGGCTGACCCACCAGAAGGAAGCCCCCATCCGGCCGGCCGATGACGGCACTGAGTCCTGTGGCACCCGTGGCTGGCAAAGTGATCAGGGAAGGCTGGTCTTGCGCTGGCGTAAGAAGCGCGTAGATGAACATGAACGAGAGGCTCAGCAGGTGCTTCATTGCGTGGTGTTGAAGCGAAGACGGCCAGCCCGGTCGCCAGATGCCTCCTCAATCAAGGCTGAAGTAATCCGCGCTCTGGTAGTGCCCGTCGGCCTCCTTCTGAAGTTGCATCAGGATGTCGTTGGCCAGGCTGCTCGCGCCGAAACGGAACCAGTGGTTGCTCAGCCATTCCTCGCCGAGCTCCTCCTTCACCATCATCAGGTAGTGCAAGGCCTCCTTGCTTTTACGGATGCCGCCAGCGGGCTTCATGGCGATCATCTGCCCGGTCTTCAGGTAGTGGTCGCGGATGGCGTGCAGCATCACGAGGGTCACCTCCATCGTAGCGGCGGGGTTGATCTTGCCGGTGCTGGTCTTGATGAAGTCCGCACCGGCCGCAATGGCGATGTCACTGGCCAGGCGCACCTTGTCGTAGGTGCCGAGCTCTCCAGTCTCCAGGATCACCTTCAGGCGCGCATCGCCACAGGCTTCCTTGATCGCAGCGATCTCATCGAAGACGAAATTGTAGTCGCCGCTGTGGAAATGCCCGCGGCTGATCACCATGTCGATCTCATCCGCGCCTTCGCTCACGGCGAACTTGGTGTCCGCGATCTTGACGGCCTTCGGGGCCTGTCCGCTAGGGAAGGCCGTTGAAACCGACGCGACCTTCACGCCACTATCGCCCAGGGCCTTCTTGGCGACCTTCACCAGCGAAGGATAGACGCAAATGGCCGCGCAAGTCGGAAGACCCGGCAACGCATCGTGCGGGTGCATGGCCTTGTAGCAGAGCTGCTTGACCTTACTGGGTGTGTCGGCACCTTCTAGCGTGGTGAGATCGATCATGCTCAGGGCGAGCTTCATGCCCTGCACCTTCGTTTCCTTCTTGATGCTGCGTGTCTTGATCCGCGCCACGCGCTCCTCGATGCCGACCTGGTCGATCGTTGGCGTGGTGCGCGGGTCGGGCATCCGGATGGGCGCGGAAAGGGTCTTGGTGGCCATGGGGCCAAGATAGCGGAGCACTATGTCGTCATCGCGAAGCCCGCATTTGGGGCTGAAGCGATCTGTAATTCCCCAACCCGAATTACAGATCGCTTCGTCGCTGAGCCTCCTCGCAATGACGGGGTGGGGAGCTACCTTCGCGTCCCCGAAAAATGGCCGCTCCCGATCACATCCATCCCGTGCAGGACCGCCTGCTCCAGCGCGCCGACAAAGAGGCGCTCCTGGGTCAGCGCGGCGTATGCGTTTGGATGACCGGACTGAGCGGAAGCGGCAAGAGCACCATCGCCATTGCGATGGAACGCGAACTTCACCAGCGCGGCCGTTTCTGCACCGTGCTCGATGGCGACAACGTGCGCACGGGGATCAACAACAACCTCGGATTCTCGGATGCGGATCGCACGGAGAACATCCGCCGCATCGCAGAAGTGGCGAAGCTGTTCGTGCAACAAGGCGTCGTCGTGGTGTGCTGCTTCGTCTCCCCTACTATCGCCATCCGCGACCAAGCGAAGAGCATCATCGGGGCTGATGACTTCATCGAGGTGTTCGTGGACACACCGCTCGACGTATGCGAACAGCGCGACGTGAAAGGCCTTTATGCGAAAGCACGCGCTGGCGAGGTGAAGGACTTCACCGGCATCAGTGCACCGTTCGAGGCACCACTTTCACCAAGCATCCGCATCGCCACGGCCGATCGCACCGAAGAAGCCAGCACACAGGTACTCTTGACCTTCATTCTACCGCGGATAATGCGCAGCTGACCGATGCACTCTTACCGACTAACGCATTTGAAGGAGCTCGAGAGCGAGAGCATGCACATCCTGCGTGAAGTGGCTGCGCAGTTCGAGCATGCGGCATTGCTCTTCAGTGGCGGCAAGGACAGCATCGTGTGCTTCCACTTGGCGCGCAAAGCGTTCTTCCCGAGCAAAGTGCCGTTCCCGCTGTTGCACGTGGACACCGGCCACAACTTCGAGGAGACGATGATCTTCCGCGATGAACTGGTCAAGGAGCACGGCGCGAAACTCCTCGTGGGAAGCGTGCAAGAGAGCATCGACAGCGGCCGTGTGCAGGAGGAGACCGGTTACTATGCCAGCCGCAACAAGCTGCAGACCGTGACTTTGCTCGACAGCATCGAGAAGCACAAGATCGATTGTGCGATCGGTGGCGGGCGGCGCGACGAGGAGAAGGCCCGCGCCAAGGAGCGCGTGTTCAGCCATCGCGACGAGTTCGGCTCGTGGGACCCGAAAATGCAGCGCCCAGAGCTGTGGAACCTCTACAACGGCAAGAAGCGGCCGGGCGAGCACTTCCGCGCCTTCCCCATCAGCAACTGGACGGAGATGGACGTGTGGCAGTACATCCTGCTGGAGAAGATCCCCATCCCGAGCATCTACTTCAGCCATGAGCGCGAGGTGTTCGAGCGTGACGGCGTTATCTACGCGAACTCGCCCGTCATGCGACTGAAGCCGGAAGAGAAGCCGTACCGCATGCGCGTGCGCTTCCGCACCATCGGCGATATGAGCTGTACGGGAGCAGTGGATTCACCAGCGAGCACGTTGGAGGAGATCATCGAGGAAGTGGCTTCGTCGCGCGTGACCGAACGCGGCAGCCGGATGGATGACAAGCGCAGCGAAGCAGCGATGGAGGATCGGAAGAAGGAGGGGTATTTCTGAAAGCTGAAAAACGAAAACTGAAACTCGAAAATGGACGCACTGCCGCACAGGGACCTGAAGGACCGCACGATGCAGTTCTCGGTTGCGGGCGTCGCATTCTACAAGACGCTTCCGAAGAGCACCGAAGCACAGGTTCTCGGGAAGCAATTCCTTCGGTCGGTCACTTCTGTTGGTGCGAACACCCGGTCGGCCTTCAGGGGAAGGAGCAAGCGGGAGTTCATCGCCAAACTGGGCATCGTGATCGAGGAAGCTGACGAATGCGGTTTCTGGCTCGATCTGTTGAGCGCATCGGGCATTTCGAGCACATCTGAAGTGCAGCCCTTGGTGAAAGAGTCGAACGAACTGGTTTCCATTTTCACCTCCATTGTCAAGCGATGAGCCCTTTTCAGGTTTCAATTTTCGCTTTTCATTTTTCCCTCAGATGAGTTCGACACAAGGCTACCTCGACATGGACCTGCTCCGCTTCACCACGGCGGGCAGCGTGGACGATGGCAAGAGTACGCTCATCGGGCGGTTGCTCTATGACAGCAAGGCCATTTTCGACGACCAGATGGAGGCCATGGAAAAGGCCAGCTCCAAGCGCGGCACCGGCGAGGTCGACCTGTCACTGCTGACGGATGGTCTTCGTGCGGAACGTGAGCAAGGCATCACCATCGATGTGGCCTACCGCTACTTCGCCACGCCGAAGCGCAAGTTCATCATCGCCGATACGCCTGGGCATATCCAGTACACGCGTAACATGGTCACCGGCGCGAGTACGGCGAACCTGGCGATCATCCTCGTGGACGCGCGCAAGGGGATCCTGGAACAGACCTGCCGCCACTCGTTCATCGCCTCCTTGCTCGGCATCCCGCACGTGGTGTTCTGCATCAACAAGATGGACCTCGTTGACTACGACGAGGCCGTGTTCAACCGCATCCAGCGCGAGCTGGAGGACTTCAGCAGCAAGCTCGAAGTGCGCGATATCCGTTACATCCCTATCAGCGCGCTCAAAGGTGACAACGTGGTGGACCGCAGCACGCGGATGGACTGGTACCAAGGACCGACCCTCATGTACCTGTTGGAAACGCTCCACATCGCGGGTGACCTCAACCACATCGATCGCCGTTTCCCCGTTCAGTACGTGGTGCGCCCGATGACGGATGAGCACCACGACTTCCGCGGGTTCGCGGGGCGCGTGCAAGGCGGTGTGTTCCGCAAAGGCGATGCGGTGCAGGTCTTACCGAGCGGATTCCAGAGCACCATCAAGAGCATCCACCTCGGTGAGCGTGAACTGGACGAAGCCTTCGCGCCGCAGAGCGTGGTGATGACGTTGAGCGATGAGATCGACATCAGTCGCGGCGACATGCTCGTGAGCCCGAACAACGTGCCGCACAGCTCGCAGGACATCGACGTGATGCTGTGCTGGTTCAACGAGCGCGCGTTGCAACCCGGGGGCAAGTACGCCATCAAACACACCAGCCGCGACGCGCGGTGCATGGTGAAAGAGGTGAAGTACAAGATGGACATCAACACGTTGCACAAGGCGGAGGGCGACAACACCATCCGCATGAACGACATCGGCCGGGTGCAACTCCGCACCACCGTGCCCCTGCATTTCGACACGTACAGCCGCAACCGCTACACCGGCAGCATCATCCTCATCGATGAAGGGACGAACGAGACGGTGGCCGCGGGGATGATCGTGTGATCAGGCATCGGCTTTCCTTCCGGGAAGGCGGGATCGGATCAGCGCAGGAATGCGAAAGGCATCAGGTGCCACCCTTTCTTCTTGCGCCAATTGGCGAAGCCGCCCGCCGAAACCGCCCCCACGGTATTAGCGATCATGTCGTTCAGGTCCGTGCGACGACCCAAGGCTTCGAGCCCTTGCAGGACCTCGGTGAACAGTCCGTATCCGACGCTGATGACCACCGCCCACAGGATGTAGCGCGCCGGCGACCTGTTCCCCCGGAACGCCTGGGCGAGCAGCATGGAAAGCACGAAGAACATGCAGGCGTGCACCAGCTTGTCCAGCTCGAATACGGCGAACCAGTTCCATTCCGGCAGCGCGTTGCCCGGGATCAGGCACAGCCACAGGATGACACCCGCCCACAACAGGGACCAACGCAGGTGGCGCAGCATGTCCGGACGGATCAGCCGATGACGCCTTGGTACTGATCGGCGCTCAGGAGCTCGCCGACCTCCGACTTGTCGCTGATCCGGATGCGCACCATCCAGCCCTTGCCGTACGGGTCCTGGTTCACGGCCGCCGGATCGTCAGCCAGCGCCGGGTTCACTTGGAGAACCGTGCCCTTCAGCGGCATGAACAGGTCGCTCACCGTCTTCACGGCCTCCACGGTGCCGAACACCGCGTGGCGGTCCACCTCCTGCCCCTCCGTGCCGATGTCCACGAACACGATGTCGCCCAGTTCACCCTGCGCGAATGCGGTGATGCCCACGACCGCCTCATCGCCTTCGATGCGGATCCACTCGTGGTCTTTGGTGTACTTCAGGTCGGCGGGGATGTTCATTGGAAGCTGTTGTCGGTTGTCGGTTGTCGGTTGTCAGGTGTCCGTCAACAGAAAGGCAGGGACCCTGCGGCGGGCTAAAGTAAAACGATGCGCCTACCTGACGAAGCCGCGCCCGACAACTGACAACGGACAACCGGCAACGGGGACCGCTACTGGGTGAGCGTGAACCGCAGGCTGATGCCCAGGTTCGTGTTCGCGCTCGGGAACGTGGTGCTGATCACCGGCTTGTTGATCACGCGCTCGTAGAACGCCCGTACGTTCAGTTTCTGATCGATCACGTAATCCGCGCTGGTCTTGATCGAGATGATGTCCTGACCGGCCGTCACGGTGTTCTGCTCCTGTTCGATCTTGCGGATCACGGTGTTGTTCTGGCGCCAGCTCAGGTCCACCCGCAGATTCAGGTCGCTCTTGGGCGTCTTGCCGCCGAGTTCGAAGGGGAACTTCACATCCTTGAAGCGGTAACCGCTGCCGATCACGAACTCCTTGCCTCGGACTTCGGTGATCTGGTTGTTCGTCAGGCTCAGGCTCAGGTTGCGGTCGCGGTTGTACTCGAACTTGGCCAGCAGGCTGTTCTGCAAGGTCGCATCGAAATTGATGAACGGCCTCATCACCTCGGAGATGGTCACCGTGGTGAGCTGGCGCGCGGGGATGTAGTTGCCCAGCACGTCCGTGGTGTCCGAGCCCGGCTGGTAGAACAGGTTCGTCTGGTAACTGCTGATGCTGAAGGTGCTCCGGTAGCTGTGGTTCACCGTGAACGTGCGGAAGAGCTTCTTGAAGAACTCGAGCTTGGTGAGGCCATCGTACGTGACATCCCAGTTCGGCGCGGGCAGCAACTTGAAGGGGTTCAGCTTCACGCTGTTCGGGTCCTTGCCGGTATAGGCGGCGATGAAGGCGGGAACGACCACATCCTGGCTCGTAGCGCCGTAACCTGTCCAGTATGTGCTGTCGCTGGGCAGTCCGATGGGCAGTTCGGACAGCTGGTTGGCGCGGCCGAGCCGTTCACTGATCGTCTCGCGGTAGGCCAGCAGGTTTGTGAACAACTGGTTCACGAAGTTCTCGTCGTCCCTGGCGAAGGTGGTGGGCCAGTTGAGCATGCTCACGCTGAAGCTGCCGGTCTCGCGCGGACTGTCGTTCACGTACCGGTTGCCCAGCGAATCGGAACGCCAGCGGAAGAACGATGAGCGGTTGTCGGTCGACGTGCGGTTCGCGCTGAGGTCGATGCGGAAGCCCTTGAACGGTTCCACGTTCAGTCGCGCGGTGATGTTCTCCGTGCGGTTGCTCGTGTACGGCGTGAAGATGCTCTCGGTCTTCACCAGCCAGTCGTTCGCCGCGGCCTTCGTGGCGAAGTCGCGCACGATGTCCCCGTTGAACGCCGTGTTCTGCTCACCCAGGACGAACCCGTAGCCCGGCGCCCCGAACCCCTTGTCCATGCCGATCACGTTCGGACCGCGGTTCCAGCCGGGCAGCAGGGTGCCGTTGTTCTGCGTGTAGGTGATGGTGCCCGTGCGTATGGCCATGAGCACGCGCGCCAAGCCGGCCACCGGGTCTATCTTCTTCGGTGTGTCGTCCTTCTTCTCCTCGTCCTTCTTGTCATCCTTGCCCTTGCCGTCCTTGCCGCCATCCTTGCCTTTGGCCGGTGGTTTCTTCCCGCCGCCCTTCGCCTTGTCGTTGATCTTCTTGAAGTACTTGATCTTGTTGTACAGGTTCACGAAGTTCAACTGGCCGTTGATGCTGATCGTACGGGAGTTCTGGATCGTGTTGCCGATGCTGTCCTGGGAGAGCGGCGCACGGTCCCATTTGTAGCCCGCACCGTACGTCGTGTTCACCGTCACCCAATCGGTGATCGGCAGCTTGTCCAGCGGCAGCGTGTAGGTCACGTTCACCGTATGGTCGTACTGGGTGGGCAGGCCGAACTTGCCGATGCTCTGCATCACGCTGTCCTTCCACAGCTCATAGTTCGGCTTGTCCTTCGCGTTCACCCGGCCGGGTGGCTCGCCGATGATGGCGTTGCGGTTCGCGTTGAAGTCCACCTTCAGCGCTTTGGTGATCTCGTAGCGGAAGCCGTACTGCGTCTGCCAGGTGAACGTCTTGTTGTAGGTGGGCACCGGTGGCAGGCCCTCGATGTCGGGGTTCGCCCGCACCAGGCGCTCCAGGTACGTGCGGTCGATCGCGGTGCGCGCCGTGAGCTGCTTGAAGCCCAGGTTCACGTTGAAGTCCTTGATCAGCTTCGTCCACTTGCTCTTGCCGATGAAGCCGACGCCCTCGAACGGTTTGATGGCGATGGGCTTCGGGTTGTGCTGCCAGGCGAGCGACCCGCGATAGGTCCGCGTGTTCTCATAGGCCGTGGTCACATCATGGTATTCCTGGTCGCCATAGGCGTAGCTGAGACTGAGGTTCTCCACATCCCAGAAGTGCTCCTTGCTTCCGCCGCCACCACCGCCCCCCTTGTCACCGCCGCCGGAACCGCGCTCCTTGTGCACGTTGGTCACGTTTATGCTGCGGCGACGGGTATAGGTGCGCAATTGTTTGAGGCGCTCCTTGCGCTCTTCGCGGGTGAGTGCACGCGTGGCGTCATCCCACTGGATGTCCGGGTTCAGCGGATCGAACTGCGGATTGATGATCTGCTCGCTGTAGCCCACGTACAGCGGCACCTTCACGCCGCTCTCCTGCGGCAGGAATTTGCCCATCTCGAGGTTCGCGCTCACGTCGACCCCGTAACGGGTATCGCGCTGGCGCTCGCTCACGCGCTTGTCGATGCTGCCCCAGAACGGCGTGCTGTAGTTTCCCGCGACGCTCAACGTGCCCAGGTCGGCCAGCGTGGTGTTCACGCGCGCCAGCGCAGCCCAGCCACCGCTCTGGTCGAAGTCCGTCAGCCGCAGCTCGTTCACCCACACCTCCGCGCACTGGCTGATACCGTTATCGGGAGCCCACGGATTGGCCTCGTCACCGTCCTTCTTCGGGTTGCGCACGCCGATCATGATCGTGCGCATCTGGCTGAGGTTCGGATTGCCCTTCACCGTGATGCGCCGGTCGCCGTCGAACTTGGTGAAGCGCAGGTTCACCACCGCGCCGGACTGGTTGCGCTCGATCTTCACGTCGTTCAGCTTGGCGAACTCGACCGTCATGTCGTTGTCCTCCGGCCACACGCTGTAGGGATCGTTGTCACCGAACGTCGAAGGCTTCACCGGCACTTCGTACTCGTAGTAGTTCTGGTCGAAGTCGTTGCCCAGACGGATGTACACGCTCACGTCGCCGTAAGCGATCGGGTGGGCCGGATCGCGGGTCTCAGCATGCACGAACATGCGCAGCTTCTTGTAGCTGCGGATGTCGAACTGCACGTTGCGGAACGCCGCGCGCGAATCGCCGTCACGCAGGTTGCACACCTGCAGCTGGAGCGATTGCTCGTTCAGGTTGCGCAGGTTGGCGCTGGCCACATCGGTCTCCTTGTTGATGCCGGGGGGCAGCACGTAGTTGATCGGTACCCGACGACCGTTCTCCTCCACGTTCACCGCCGCGACGTTGAACTGCGTGGCGTCCGGGTCCCCCCCCTGGCCTTCACCCGGCGCTTCCAGGCTCTGCTGGTATTTGCGCCATTCGCCGCGGATGAACTCCAGTCGCGCCAAGCGGATGACGGATTCCTGCTGCCACCCCTTCATGAGCAGGCGCATGAAGCGGATGCTCCTGAAATCCTGGATGCCGCCCACTTTCTTCTCCGGCTGGCGGATCGGGATCTTGAACTGGTACCAGTACACCGTGCGGCTGCCATCCTTGCTGCGGCCCTCGATCCGGTCGGTGATGAAGTTCTGGCCCACCACCATGTCGTTCGGGCGCAGGCTCACCCTGTACTGGAAGTAGCTCTCGGTCTCGGCCAGGTTCTGGTCCTGGTTGATGTCCTCCGTGCTGGGCAGGGTGGTCTGCTGCGTGGGGTATTCCTCGGGACTTTCCTCGTCGCTGATGGAGTTGCCCTCGGGACCGTTGAAGTACTTGTAACGACGCAGGATGCCGAAGCCCTGGCCGCCGTCGCCTTCGTCGTAGTCATCCCCGCGGAAGAAGTGGTAGCGGTCGCCGCTGGGGTCCTGGTTCATCGAGTCCCGGCGCGCGGCGTTGTTGGTGACGATACCGTTGATGCCCGCCAGATAGTCCGCGTTCCGTTGGAAGTCCTGTTCGCTGGGGATCGCCAGGTTGCCCGCGTTGTCCCGAAGACCATCGAGGCCGACGTCCTGACGAGAATAGGAATTGTTGTCGTTGATCGCGAAGGCGTTCACCACGCTCTGCGTGGTCGGCACCACCCCCCAGGTCGTTTCGCCCGTCTCGCTCGCCTGGTCGTTCTCGTTGCTCGGCAGGCCGTTCTCGAAGCTCTTGCGGCCATCGCGCAGCACGTCCTCGCTGATGTTGCCGATATCGATGTAGAAATCACCGCCCGAGCTGTTCTGCGAGTCCTGGTTGCTGCCCCCACCGCCCGGTCCGAACGGATCCATCATCCAGAACTGGATCGTCTCGATGTTGCTCAGCTCGAAGTCCGTGGTGGTGATGCGCCGCGTGATGCCCGCCCAGCTGCCTTCCGGGTCCACCATGTAGCCTTCAGGGGTCAGGTTGGTGGTGTAGTTGTAAGGTCCACGTTCCGCCGGGTAGTAGGCCAGGTCGAGCACCGGGATGTTCGGCGGCGTGCCCGTGGGCAGCTGCCGGTTGGGGAACACCTCGCTCTCCAGGATCTCGCGCGTGGTGTTCAACAGCTCCGCGCCGTCCGGCATCGTCGGCTTCAGGCTGTTGTCCCGGAAGAAGATCGGATCCACCACGTACCAGGCCAGGTGAGCCCTCCGGAAGCCGTTATCGCGGTCGAACAGCGCACCTTCCGGCCAGAGACCCGGTTCGGTCTGCCCCTGCGGCGTGGCGGCATGGAACCACTGGGCCTGCTGACGCATGTCGATGGTGCTCACGCTGCCCTCGAAGTCATCGATGTAGCTGGTGCCCATGTTGCCGATCGCGCGGCTATGGCCGGGGATCAGGTAGGCGCCCTCCACGCTGGCGTTCACCGTGCTCACCTCTTTCGTAGCGAAGAAGGGCAACTGGTCCACCATGCGGGTGATCAGGTTGCTCTCCGTCTTCCAGTTCGCGTCCAGCCCGAGGATGGTGTTGCTGATGGGCTCATCCCCGGCGTTCACCTTCTGGGTGAGCGGCCGCTCATACAGGTTCATCACCGTGGCCCCGAGGGTGAGGTCCTTGTTCACCTTGTAATCGAACCGCGCACCCGCCAACGTGCGTTGTTGGATACTGAAAAGCGAGTTGCTTTCCAACGAGATATTGATGGGCGTGCCGCTCTCCAGGATGCCTTGGTTCAGGATCTTCACGCGGCCGAGGTTGTAATCCACCGTGTAGTCCTGGCCTTCCTGGAGTTTCACGCCACCGGCGGTCACGCTCACGGAGCCCTGCGGGATGTTCACCGAGTTCAGGCTGATCACATCGCTGCTGGCGCTCTTGTAGCTGCCTTTCAACCTGAAGCGGTTCAGCTCGGGGATGTTCTGTGCGGCGGTCTTCGTGCTGTCGTACAGCTGCTGGTAGACGATGTTCTTGCGGATCTGCTCGGTGTTCGACGGATCCTCCAGCAACCTGCGGTCCAGGTAACTGCCGAAGGGTTCAAGCACCGGGAAGAAGACGCGGCCGTTCTGCGTGTTGATCGTTCCGCCCGTGGTGGCCGCACCATCAAGGAAGTCGAACCAGCCATCGGGGTTCGGCGCGTTCTGCGGATCGAGGCGATCGAGGCCCAACGCCTGGTTCACCGGCATGGTGGCCAGCGGCGGGCGTGGGATGTAGTTGATGTCGACGCCCGTGGTGGGGTTGTTGTACACCAGGTCCAACCGGAAGTTCTCGCGGTTCACCTGGAAGGCTCCGAGCGAGTACACGTTCTTCATCATCAGGTCCCACAGCGGTATGCGCGGGTCGGTGATGGTCGCTTTCAGCAGGCGCAGGATGAGCGCCTTGGAGGGATCGGTGACGTCGCTGCCGAACTGGCCCACCTGATGGGTCTGGCCATCCAGCGTGTACTGGTACGCCACCATGAGCACCTCGTCGTTGTTGAGGTTCTGGTTCAGGCCGATGAAACCGAGCCGCTCGTTCAGCGTGTACTCGCTGGCGGTGAGCAGGCGCGCGCTCTCGAGCTTCTCGTAGTGCTTGGCCGCGATGTAACCGCCGCTCGAGAGGAAGGACGTGGCGTTCGTGAAGCTGCCGCCCGGTCCGCTCGGCGCGCTCATGATGCCGAAGAGCGTGTTGGCCCCGTTGTCGGCGATGTTGCCCGCGAGGTCCACTATTTCTCCCGGCAGGTTCGCACTGAAATGTCCCGCCGCGATCGCCTGCGCGCTGCCGTCCTCACCGAGGTCGGTGAACGCCACCGCGTTCCGGTTCTGCTCGAAGTCGAAACGCGTGTTGGTGATCCACACCTCGATGCGCGTGATGTTGATGCCGCTGTTCACCAGGGGCAGTGTGCGCAGGGCGTTCTCGTAGTTGTCGCGGAAGTAGTTGCTGAGGAAGAAGTACTTGTTCGCCTCGTACTCGTCTCCCTTGATATCGAAGTTGGTCGTCTGCGCGCCTCCCGCCACCTGCACGTTCTTGCGCTGGCCCTTCTCCTGGCTGAAGATCGCCGTGGCCGTCAACCGGCCGAAACGCAGTTCCGTCTTCAGGCCGAACAGGCTCTGCGATCCCTGGATCAGCTGACCGCTCAACGGCAGGCTCACGTTGCCGGCTTCCAGCTTCTGCACGATCTGGTCCTCGTCGCCCACGTAGTTCAGCTTCACCTGGTTCTCGAAGTCGAAGGTCGCTTCGGTGTTGTAGGCGGTATTGATCTTCAACGCTTCACCGATGTTGCCCACCAGGTTCAACTGGATGCGCTGGTCGAAGTTGAACGTGGTGATCTTCCGCTGCTCGACCGGGATCCTCGGGTTCTCCGTCTTGCTGATGTTGAGGCCGAAGGTGACCTCCGCGCTGCCCTGCGGGCGGATGTCGATGTTGCAGCCCCTGAAGATCCTGCAGAACGCCTCGCTGCGCACGTTGATCGACTTGATCAAGGGCTTGTTCGCGTCGCGCTCGACGGCCGCCTTGTTCTTGTCGCTCCAGTACGTCTTCATGCTGTTCTGCATGTCGTAGTTGAGGTACTCGTCCAGCGACATGCTCATCGGCGGACGGTACTGGATGTTGTCCCCGATGGTGCTCTGCATGATGTACTGCCCCGTAACCGGGTCGTACACCACTTCATTGGTCACGTTCTCCGGAGCGGCCAGATCCACCGTGCCCGTGTTGTTGCTGCCCGGCGCCGGCGGGTCGGTGATCGGGTATTGCAGGTCGATCTCCGGGCTGTCCACCTGCTGGTAGATGTCCAAGTGCCATGTGCCCATGTGCGCATGTGCCCATGTGCCCATGCCTTCATGCGCGAGGGAAGTCCCCTCCAAGGCCATCACCTCCACCTCGGTGAGCGCGCAGGCCACCAACAGCACCAGCAGGCGCGGACCCCAGGTCAGCAACGCATGGATGAGATGTGGATGGGCGAAATGCACGAGGAGGTCAGAGGTTCTTCAGCGAAAGCCGGATCAGTTCTTCGAGAGGAGGTGTGTCTTCGGCCTGTTCGCTCAGCACCCGTTGCAGCGAACGCTCGGCCTTGGCGCGGTCCAGCCCCAGTGAAACCAGTGCCGATAACGCCTCGGCCCGGAGCGTATTGCCTCCGCCGCCCGCATTGGCCAGAACGCGCTCGATGGGCTCATTGGAGAGCTTCCCGCGCAACTCCCCCACGATGCGTTGCGCCAGCTTCGGGCCGATGCCCTTCACGCTCTTCAACACGGATTCATCCCCGTTCAGGATCGCCACACGCAGGTCTTCCGCGCGTTTGCCGCCGAGGATCGCCAGCCCGATCGTGGTGCTCACCCCCTGCACCCCGATCAGCTGCCTGAACAAGTGGCGCTCTTCGGTGTTGATGAACCCGAAGAGCTTGTGCTCGCTCAAGCCGCTGCGCACATCCACGCTCACGGCATAGTGGATGAACAGCTTGCACGGCCCGCGCTCGGGCAGGTCGCCGTATGTGTTCGCGGTGATATGCACGAGGTACCCTACGCCATGGCATTCCACCACGGCATGACCCGGTGCCTTCTCCGCGAGATCGCCTCGCAAGCTGTCGATCATCCCTGACCCTCTGAAGGTTCAGTGCTCAGTAAGAGGGGGTGTAAAGTCTTATCGATAGCGTGGGGGTCAGGGTGGCGGCCGGAGCCGTTTTTTGAAAGGGGCCGCCAAAATAGGGCGAAGTGCCCTGTGCCCATGCGGTCATGTGAGCATGTGCCCATGGCAGCATCATTCCAGACGTCATGAGCCGCCGCTTCGCCGCCCGGGACAAGGACCTTGTCACGGAACGCTTTTCAGTTCGCAAGTTCGCGTCGTTCAGGGGCACATGGCCTCATGAGCACATGCGTACATGAACCTGGTTTTCTTCACAGGCGCCGGCGTCAGCGCCGAAAGCGGCCTGCGCACCTTCCGCGACAGCGATGGGCTCTGGGAGGAGTACCGCATAGAGGATGTAGCCACCCCTCAGGCCTTTGCCCGTGACCCGGCGCTGGTACTCCATTTCTACAACCTCCGCCGCGAGCAGGTCCTGAAGGCCCTACCGAATGCCGCCCATCAGGCCATCGCCGATCTCGAGAAGCACTTCGATGTGGAGGTGGTCACCCAGAACATCGATGACCTGCACGAGCGCGCGGGCAGCTCCAGCGTCCTGCACCTGCATGGCGAGATCCGCAAGGCCCGCAGCACAACAGACCCCCGGCTCGTCACACCGATCAACGGCCCGCACCTTTCCTTGGGCGACCGCTGCGCGCTGGGATCCCAACTGAGGCCGCACATCGTGTGGTTCGGCGAGGAAGTGCCGTTGCTTTCCGAGGCCGCCGCCATCGTGGAGCGCGCGGATGTGCTGGTCGTTGTCGGCTCTTCGCTCCAAGTGTACCCGGCCGCCGGACTCGTCCACCACGCACGCCTGGACTGCCCGATCCACTTGGTGGACCCCGGCCAAGTGAGCACGGGCCTGAAGCGCGTGATCGGCTGGAACGAAAAGGCCAGCTCGGGCGTGCCCAAGCTGGCCGATCGATTGATCGCGGAATACGGTCAGTGACCGCTGATCACCAGGCGGCGTGTGGCCATCGCCCGGCCATCCAGGCGGAGGGTGGCGAAAACAAGGCCCGAGGCCAGGTCGCCTTCACCCAAGATCAGACGCTGCTGCCCTGTGCGGATGCGCTCCGTGGCGAGCAACTGTCCCAATGCGTCGTGCAGCTCAACGAACATCTGTTGTCCGGCACGCGGTGCGGTGAAGTTCAATTCCACGTTCCCACCAACGCTCGGTACCGGGTAAGCACTGAATTTGACGTTCGACGCGCCGAGCTCTTCCAGACCAACCGGTGAGGCATTGAAGCAGATGTCCACCCAAACCGAATCGTTCGTGTTGCCGTCATCGAACCACACGTATCGGAAGCAAGCAGGACCAACGACACCCAACGGCATATAGTAGGCATGGAAGCCGATGAACTCCTCATCGGGGTACAAGGTGTTCACATCAGGGGCCGGCCACATGGGATGGGTGCCGCTCGCAACGGGGGCATAGCATTCCCCCCAGCAGTAATAGTTCACGGTGGAATCCTCGGGGATCACCAATTCATAGCGCCGCATGTTCACCACCTTCGGGCCGGACGTGTTCAACGTGCAGTTCACATCGAGTTCCACGGCCGGTGGTGTGGGCGTCGCATCACACGAATAGTCGATGGTGCCGTTTGTGACGTTGTTCCCCCAAGGGTCCGTGAGCGTGAGCAACTGGGCCTGTGCCGAGAACGCGAGCAGACCAAGGACCGGGGCGAGTACACGGAAAGGAAGCGTAAGGGTCTTCTTCATTGCGCTAAAGTAACCCGCCGGTCCCAAAAAGCGCCCCGCCCGCAACCGGCTTGGCCGGACAGGAAAGCAAGGATCACGGATCCGAGGCGCCTTCCGCGCGGATCACCCGCCTAGCTTCGGCCACCCTGATAAGGACCTGACCTCGAAACCAAACCAAACCACATGAAGAAGAGCCTTACGCTGCTCGGCATCGCCGCCCTCGGTCTCACGACCCGGGCGCAGATCGCCAATTTCTCCGCGGCACCCGATTTCACGGGTACCGATATCGACGGCAACACCTGGCACCTGAACGAACTCCTCGATCAGGGCAAGACCGTGATCATGGACGTGAGCGCCACCTGGTGCTCCCCCTGCTGGAGCTACCACAACAGCGGCGCTCTCGAGGACCTCTATGCGGCCCATGGCCCGAACGGTGACAACACCGTGATGGTGCTCATGATCGAAGGGGACGGTACGACCAACAACGACGACCTGCATGGCCTCACCAGCGAGTCGCAAGGGGATTGGACCGCCGGTACGCTCTACCCCATCATCGACGATGCGGGCATCGCCGACGACTACCAGATCACCTACTTCCCCACCGTCTTCAAGATCTGCCCGAACCGGGTGGTGACCGAAGTGGGCCAGTTGGAAACCGCCGAACTGTACGCCGAGTGCCAAGCTTGTTTGGGCCTCGCCGAAACGGGCACGAACGTGTCCCTCATCACCTACACCGGTGCCCTGACGGCCTGCCAGGATGGTACCTTGGACATTCCCGTGAAGATCCAGAATCGCGGTACGGACGCCCTCACGACCTGCGACCTCGAAGTGCGCGAGAACGGCACGGCCATCGCCAACACCACGTGGACCGGCAAC
>JAGODO010000272.1 GCA_017998165.1 Flavobacteriales bacterium
CAGAGCGTTATGAAGGGAGGATCGGTCGGTGTGTCCGCTTTCGTCCATGCATCATCATGGTGGGCGCCAGAACAAGCGGCGGCCAGCATGGCCATGAGTGCGATGCTGGCCGATACGAGGCCTCCGCAAGATGTGCTCATCGAGGGGTTACTTCACGGTGGTGCCGGCGTACAGCCGCGTGAACACCGTATCGATGGGCTCCCAAAGTTCGATCTTGTTGCTGTCCGGATCCAAGGCATGCACGAATGCCCCGTACTCGAAGCGCTCAATGCTGTCGGTGAATACCACCCCGGCCGCGCGCATGGTCTTCACCAGTTCGTCCAGGTGTGTCACGCGGTAGTTGATCATGAAGTCCTTCGGGCTCGGCGCGAAGTACGTCGTCCGGGCGCCGAAGGCGCTCCATTGCAGGTAGCCGCGTCCGTCGGTATCGGCATCGCCGAATTCGAACATGGCGCCGTATTCGTTCATCGGCATGCCGAGATGCCGGCTGTACCACGCCTTCAGGGCCTTGGGGTCTTTGCTCTTGAAGAAGATGCCCCCGATCCCGGTGGCGCGCGGCTCATCGGAAGGTGTGCTCGGCGCCGTGATGCGCCCCGCTGCGAAAGCAAGGCTGGACATCGCAAGAAGGAGGACCGTGTTTCTCATGTGCATGAATGCTAAAGCTGTGCGAGGCTGGCTGGTGACTTGCGTGTCAGGATGCCCGCGCATATCAAACTGATCAACAGACCGATGGGCAGGATCTCCGCGTACGTGGCGCCGATCTTCACGAGCGGCTGCTTGTAGAGCACCTGGAAGTCCCGGATCTCCTGAAGTTCGGCCTCCACTTCTTCCGCAGGACGATCGCTCTTCTCGAGCTTGGCCTTGGTGTACGCGTAGTACTCCTCCATGTAGTCCTGTTCGGAGGTCGCACTGAGCAAGAGCCAGGAGGCCACATACATGGTCGAGGCGATCAGGGTGACGTACAGGCCCATCAGGAGAGCCTTCCCGAATCTGATGGAACCGCCCAAGTGCTTGTCCCGGTAGGTTCTCACCGCGAAGAAGATGGTGCTCAGGGCGATGACCATGGTCGTGTAGCCGATCCACAGTCCATTGTCGAAGTCGTGGCTGCCGCTTCCCAGGGTCAACCACATCATGGCGCATACGATGACCCCGCCGATGAGGCCATACGTGAGGACGATCTTTTTCATCTGTTCTGTTTTGTGGTCGCTAACCAAGGCATACGCCGCGTTCCGGGCCTCATCCTTTGGTATGGATCACGCCGTTGAAGCGGAGATCCATACCGAAGTAGGATGTCGGTCAAGCAATGATACCCAAGGACTTGGCCTTGTGTACGGCCTGGGTGCGCCGTCCAACGTCCAACTTCATGAACAACCCGGAGGCATGGCTCTTCACCGTGGGCACGGAGATGAAGAGTTTGTCCGCGATCTCCTGGTTGGAGCAGCCTTGGGCCATCAGTTGGAGCACCTCCAATTCGCGTGCGCTGATGCCCAGCGAACTTGCCTGCACGGTAGGCGGGTGCAAGACCTCTTCCTGCGGCACCGGTGGCGGCTCGGCAGGAACGGCCTTCTTACCCGCCAGCAGTTTCGAACCCACCCAGATGCCCAACACGGTGAACAGCACCGCCACTACCCCGACGTAGACCTCCTCGCTAAGGTCCTGGATCCAATAGCGGTACTCGATGTACTTCAGGATGGACACCAGCGCGGCCATGGCCAGACCATACAGCAGCACCGTTCTCCAGAAACCGGAGGGACGCGATCCGACTGACTTGGCCATCGGGCCGAAGATCGGCAGGAGATCGTTGGCCCCACACTGCTCGAAGAAGGCACCGGCCGCGCTCCACGTCACCCGCGCGGATCGTGGTAGCGGCCATCGTCGCTTCCCTTCAGTGCGAGACGAAACGCACCCGCCTTGCGCGCACCGGTCGGCTACTGCTTGATGATGCGGCGTGCAGCCAGGGTATGAATGCCCCGCTGCACGGTAGCGCAGTACGATCCGGCGGCCAAGGAGGTGACACTCACCAATTGGCGATCATGATCGATCACCGTTGTGGCCACCGTCCGTCCTTGGAGATCCGTGAGCGCGAAGCGCAGCTCATCGGACTTCCAACCCTCCTGTTCCACATCGATGACCACCGTTCCGTTGGCCAACGCCGACAGCGTCACGCTTCCTTCGCTCTCGGCTGGCGCATCATCGATCCCTGTCCCGTCACACGTCGGCACCCAATAGTTGCCTGAGATCGCGATCATCGATAATAGCTTGAGCGTATTGGCGAAGTAGGCGGTGTCAGACACGTCGTTGTTGGTCAGCAGTTCCGCGTACAGTTCGTTCAGCCAGGACTGATGCCCGGGATCGGCCATCGCACCAACAGTGAAGGGACCCAGGAACGCGGCGTCGAGTTCCTCTTCGATGGGTGTGCCCCCCAATGTGTACCCGTTGGCGATCGCCGACACATCACCGCTGGTCTCAGCGATCAGCCAGGTGTTGATGGCGGTCACCGTTGTCCGTGCGCGCTCATCGCCATTGATGAGCAGATCCACGCCCACACGCCAAGGGACACGGCACGCGTTGTAGAAGTACGCGCCATCGTTGGGGTCTTCCAGGAAATCCGGTCCTGATGGTTCCGGGATCCCATCCACGTTGATGATGAAGTCGGGCATCAGGCCCGTTGATGGGCTGTAGTCCGTGCGCATCTCTTCCATCAAGGTGTAACAGTTGTCCACCACGGTATTCCAAGCAGGATCGTTCGCCACGCAGGCGAAGAGCTTGAAGTGGTCCATGATGAAGTCCGAGGTCCTCGTCGAGTTGTAGTGCAACGGATCGTCCTGGTCGCACCAATCACCCAACATCACCGTCAGCGTGGCCGGGTGTACTTCGGCCTGCATGATCGCCGCGATCATGGCCTGTACCTCGGAGAGGTAGTCGATCGTTCCGCCGCTGCCCCACTGCGCATGCGCCAACAAGAGCGCGAAGGCGATGTCGATATCCCCATCGCTCGCCGCATTGTCACTGTCGTTCGGAAGGTCCATGCACGTCACCTGTTGCCAATCCATCAGTTGCGGTGTCAAGATGCTCGGATGCGCATCGTACCACTTGTAGAGGCCGTCGAAGTACGCCCGCGCATTGGCATCATGGCCCGCCATGTACGCGGTGATCATCATCCCGTACCCGATCCCCTCCGAAACCGTCAACGCCCCATCGCCCCTGAGCACATAGTACTGGTCCGGATCGACGCAATCGTTTTTCAGGAATACCGCCTTCCACGCATCGTAGAAGCTGGCGGTCTCATCGTCCAACTGCGCTTGGGAATAGTTGTTCGGCTTGATGGTGCTCGCCGCATACACGCTGTGGACCGGGAAGGGGTGCGAGGGCGTTTGCCCCATGGAGGTTCCTGCGCCAAGAAGGATAGCGAATGTGAGAGTCGTTCTCATGCTCAGGGTCGTTGATAGGTTCCCGTCGCTCCGGCTGTGAAGGCAACGACGTGCGGATGTAAGATAAGGCCCGGTTCGCGATCAGGTCCACGCTTCGTATCCGTTCTTGGCCCATATGTGCATTTCGCGAAGGCATGGCCGACGGGTCACTGTTATCCTGAAGTCTCGCATCGAACAGGTGAATGGGACATTCCCGCGGTGAGACACGGCCCCTCACAAGGAATTCCGGTAGTTTTGAACGGCCAACGATCATACATGATCCAGAGTGCTCCTTATGGCGACCGACTTCCCGCGTCACTGGTCCTTCGCTCTCGGGGCGCTATTCGCGTTCACAGCCGAAAGCCAGACCATCCTGCTGTTCGAGAACCACTTCAGCGCTCCGAACCAGGCCCCGGTCGCCGATTGTGGACCTGATCTGGACGCTACCCTGGTGAACATGCTATGGGGAGGCACCGGAACAGGCACGGGTGGCGGCGGTCTTTGGGCGCAGGCCAATACGGTGGAAACGATGTTGATCAACGGACCGGACAACGTGTACACGGACTCTTTGGGTATCGGCAATGACTATTGCCTCAGCATGCTGTCCACCTTCCAGGATGACCAGGCCGCACTGACGTTGAACTGCGAGCAATTGCCGTTCGTGAACCTCTACATGGATATCTCGGCCATCGACCTGGTGGCCTGTGGTGGTCCTTTCGGCATCGCGCAACCGACTTTCAAGGTCAGTGTGTTCGATTCGCCCGGTGGCGTGTTCGACATTTTCGCGCCGGGTACCTTGCTGGACCAGGATACCCTGTACGGCGTAGCACCCGGAAGTGACCCCTACACGTTCACGTGGGCTTCCGTGGCCACAGGGCTCGATGTCTCGGCCGCTACCGACGGCAATGTCACCGTGATGTTGGACCTCCTGACCTCCGGATACGGGGCCTTCGACAACATCGTGATCAACGCATCCGTCACCCCTGAAGGCATACATGGTGCGAACGCCCTCGGGCGCAACATCAAGCTTTGGCCGAATCCCGCGGATGAGCATCTCTGGCTTTCCGGTGTGCCGAACGATGCGCAATGGTCGATCTTCGATGGTCGCGGTGCCAGCGTTGCCGATGCGATCCGGATCATATCAGGTGACCTCGATCTGTCGCGGTTCGCACAGGGGATATACACGCTGCGCTGCATGCTGCCGGACCACTCGCGGACGTTCAGGTTCGTCAAACGCTGACCGGTCGGAAATATCGAGCAACGATCTCCGCCCGATGGCCAAGCGCACCACCCCCATCGACGAGAATGAAGTACACCTGTTCGCCACCGCTGGTGAATTACACGCTTGGCTGGCAAAGCACCACGCCAAGAACACCGGCGTCTGGCTGCGCATCGGCAAGAAGAACAGCGGACTGGTCACCATCACCTACGATGAGGCGGTGGGGGCGGCGAATGGGACCTCGCATGCAGCCCCGGTTCAACCATCTCGGAACCGAAAGACCTGCTGGCCGCCTCGCGCGAAAGCGTTCTATGCAACCCTCAACGCACAGAACCGCTATGCCATCCGACCGTTCGGAAAAGACCGCGAAGTCCGAGGCAAGCGCGAAACGACCTGCGCGGTTCGTGGAGATGCTGGAACGGAAGGAGGTTTCCCATCCGTGAGCGGAGGCGGGTCGAGCTCGATCTGTGAT
>JAGODO010000025.1 GCA_017998165.1 Flavobacteriales bacterium
TGGGGCGAGGGTTATGTGGATGCGGACACGGCCGGTGCGCATTTTTTCGATGGGGTCTGGGGAGACTCCACCGGCCGGATGATCCAGATGTGGCCACCCGAATGGCATTGGACGCGCCCCGTGGAGAGCCTGCTCGTGACGGAGGTTACCGCGGAATGGTGCGGTGCTTATTGTGAAGGATCCACCGAACACTATCACTACGACCTGCGTGATGGATCCCGAGTACGGTTCGACTCGTTGTTCACCGCAGAGGGTCTTGGGACGGTGAAGCAACTGGTAGGTGAGCGGTGGCGCGCGGTCGTCGCTGATCACCTGGCCGCACTGCGCGATACTGCGGGACGATCCCCGACAGAACTTGAGGGAGACTGGTCCATGGGCGCCATTGACCTGTACGAGCGATGCCTTGGCGAACGCTCCGCCGCCGATCCCTGCGTGAGCGACATGCTGATCGGCCCGGAAGGGATCACTGTCTGGGTGGCCCGCTGCTCGGCGCATATCGAATTGGCCAGTGACGATCTGATGGAAGTGGCGATACCGCTGTCCGTGGCTGAACTCATCCCCTTGATGAGGCCATCGGCGATCCAGTGGCTCGGGTGGTGATCCAGCGGCGAATGCGCATGCCGCCTCGGTCGGGCGGATCGATGCCAGGCGCCGATCGGATACCGCGCATGCGGAAGCTTCACATCCGTAGCTTCGGGGGACCGATCGCGTACCACACAAAACCCGACTGTCATGAAGCAAGTGCTACCCTCATTGACCTGTGCGTTCTTCACCCTTATGACCATCACCGCCACAGCCCAGGTCCCCAACGGCGACTTCGAGGAATGGGTGGATAATGGCGGAGGCTTCCTCGATCCGCAGGCCTGGCTGACCAGCAACGCGGACATCTCACTCCTCAGCGTGGAGCAGTACACACCGGCCTGGTCAAACAACCTCGCCATGCGCGTACACACCTGGGACAGCGGGTTCGGGGTGTTCCAGGGAACAGCGATGGCGATGTTCCCGTACTCCCAGCGTCCGACCGGTCTGAATGCCGCTGTGATGGCCAACGTGGTGCCAGGCGATCGCGTGCTCATCATCCTCTCGATGTGGCAGGGCGACTCCGTCATCGCCATGCCGCTGAACTGCACCTTCGGGATCGATACGAGCATCACGTCCTGGACCCCTGTCACGTTCCCTATCACCTACAATTCATCGCTCTATCCAGATTCCTGTTCCATCATCGTCATGGCCGGATCGGACGAACCTCAACCCGGCACGGAGGTGATGCTCGATGACCTGAGTTTCGATTTCTCCACGGGCAACGATGGGCTGGCGGGGGCATCCGTGAACGTCAGCCTTCAGGCTTATCCTGTTCCGGCTTCCGACCGGGTGCGGATCCGTATTCCTGTGAAGGGCGGCGAGGACGTACGCTTTCTCCTGTATGCGATGGATGGCCGGCTGGTACGTTCCCAACGGTATGGTCATGTGATCGGCAGTGAGCGGACGCTCGATCTCGACGTACGGGACTTGACCACTGGAGTGTATCAGTACCAGGTGCTCATCAACGATCGACCCCTGTCGGGCAGATTGGTCGTGGAGCATTGAGATCCACCATCGGAGAGCGACTGCACGCTGTGACCTGTTGGTGGGCCGCATGGCGATCACCTTGAACAGGAACGACGCTGGCGTGGGTCGGTACAGGTCCACGTTGAGTTGATGCTCCTCCATTTTTTCGGGGTTGCACGTCTTCTCGTTGAAAAGACCATAGGCGCGGCAGTGGTCGGGGCGGTGGGGCGGCAGGTGCTGTCCTTGGGGAGCACTGCACAATAGAACGGCGCAGCAGCGCCGATTATCTTCCCCCAATGATCCCACGTCAGCACGCCGCTTTCTTTCACCTGCTCTGCCCGCTGTTGATAGCGCTCAACGCGATCAACCCGTCACACGCACAAGACCAGGGCTACCGCACGGAAATGGGGCCGGTGATGGAGCGCAAGATGAAGGAGCTTCCCATGGATGTGCTCGGGCAGGACGCCGACGGGGTTGTTCTTCAGCGTTCATCACCGGGCAACTCCATCGTACTGGAGCGCTACGGCAACGACCTGAAGCTGGCGGGCACCGGCGAGTTCGAACCGAAGCGGAACGGACAGGAACTGGAAGCCTGGTATCCGATCCAGTTCGCCGACAAATACCTGATGGTGGCCCGGGACAAACCGGCCAAGCAGGATTCGGCGTGGTTCTACGTCAGTCGTCTGTCGCCCGCGAGCCTGGTGCCTGAGGGGGACTGGTCGCTCCTGGGTTCGTTGGATACCAAGGGGCGCAAGCTCACCTTCACGATGGAACATCGCGGTGTGAAGGACTTCATCGTCATCGGCACCAAGGAGCGTGCTACGGAGGCACAGTTCTCCTCGGTGCAAAGCCCCAACGGGAAGTCCATCCTGTTCTACACGGACTATGCGATGGACAAGGACGAGCCGGACGGGTATGACCTGCTGGTATTGGACCAGGACCTGCAGAAACGCTGGAGCGCGCGATTGCAACTGCCGCATTTGGAGAGCCGGTTCGAGCACTGGGAGTCCACGGTGGATGATGCCGGCAATGCTTACCTGCAAGGCTGCCTTTATTTCAAAGGCGATGAGGTCGCCGTGAAGGGCAAACCCAATTTCGAGCATCGGTTGATGCGCGTGGGCAGCGAGGGCATCGAATGGGATACGCCGGTCGCGTTGGGGGATCGCTTCATCAAGAGCTGCTTCACCTATGAGGAAGAACAGGACCTCTATGTCGCGGGCTTCTTCGCGGAGGACAAGTCATTGGAGGCGCGCGGGCTCTATGTGCAGCGGATCGATCCGGGAACCGGGACCGTCGTCGAGCGTTTCGAGATACCGTTCGATCTGGCGCTCTTCACCGCGTTCTATGGTGCGGACAAGGGCGCGAGCGCGCACGGCAAATTCATGAAGAACCCCGCGCAGGGCATTGAGTCGCTCAAGATGCGCTCATTCGCCCGCTTGCCTGACGGTCGATTGCGGGTGGTGGGAGAGGTCGCTTGGAAGGAGTGGATCGCGCGCACCAGCAGCATGCCCGGCACGCGGATCACGCAGAATATCGAGCGGAAGGACGTGAACACCTATCCGGTCTATCACAACGAGGAGATGGCGGTTTGGACGCTCGGGAAGAACGGCGCGGTGGAACGCGTGGACGTGGTGAAGAAGGTGCAGTCCGTTCCCTACTGGGAACTGCTGGCCGGGTATTCCCGGTTCTGGACCGGTGATGGGGCGGACCAGTACTTACTCTTCAATGATGACCCCGCCAATCTGGACGTGGAACGGATCTCAGGCGAACGGAAGACCGCGAAATGGAACGGTGGCAAGGGCTGCGTAACGCTGGTCCATGTGAAGCCCGACGGCACACAGGAGCGCAGCACGCTTTTCGATATCAAGGATGATGAGGCCGCGCTCTACGTCGCGCTCACCGTGCAGCGTTCCGATCATGAGACATGGTTCTTCTCCAAGTTCAAGGAACAGGAGCGCTGGGTGCGGATCAACCACTGAGTCAGGGAGCGGAGCATCACTTCGGCTTGCGGCCCACTGGCGGCTGTCGGGTCCGCCGCTGGGCGGTCAGGTCATTTCTCGACAATGCTCTTGAAGCCGCCGTAGGCCATCCGCTTGTGGTCGAAGATGGGCGTCTTCATCTGCTCGCGGTACATCTTCTCCAGGCGTGGATCGGCCATCACCCTCTTGTTCACCTGATCGCGGTGCTTGCGGTCGCGGTACACGATCCACGAGAACACCACCGTTTCACCCGGCTTGCATTTCGCCGCCTTGGGAAACGGGTATGCGATGCCTCCGGTATCGAGGTCGTCACCGGCGCATTCCCAGTATTGGAGGGCGCCGTGTTCCATCCAGACCTTGCTCGCCGCCGTGGCCAGGCGCTTGTACCGCGCCAGGTTCTTGCTCGGGACCGCTATCATGAAACCGTCGATGTAGTGGGCCATGGTCGTTGATCGTTCAGTTGATTGCTGCGGCCATCCGCTTGTGGTGGAGCCAATACGCAACGATAAGGACGCCGACGAAGACGAACATGAGCGCCCATTGGCCCACAGGATCACCCAGGGCGGCGAAGGAACAGATGGCAGCTGTCAGATCAACGAAGAACCCGAAGTACGCCCACTCTTTCACGCGCGCCGGGACCATGGGAAGCAGAATGGCCACCGCACCGATGACTTTCGCCACGGAGATGAACCGGATGAAGTAGAGCGGGTAGCCGAGGTGGTCGTGCAGGAAGGTCACGGCTTGCTCATCCAGCGTGATGCCCCCGATGCTTGAGAAGACCATGAAGGCGCTGAAAAGTGCCGTGACGATCCAGTAGGCGATGTTGGTCCGTTTCATGGTGTTGGTTGGTTGGGACGCGACATCCCGCGCCCGTGCAGATGATCTTCAAGCTTGTCCATGTTCTCCTCGTTCGCGCGCTCGATGAACGCCTTGATGGGCGCGAGCTCTTCGGCCGTGTCGAACCGCATGGTCCAGTCGACGCGCGTACCGTCCGGCGAGTCGGTGAACGTCACCATGGCCTTGTAGAAGTGCATCTCCTTCACGTGGTCGAACTCCAGATAGGAGGGAGCCTCGATGCGCTTGAACACGCAGGTGTTGTTGAAGTTCATCGCGTTCGGACCGTGCATGGTGAACTCCCACAGGCCCTCCGGCTCCAGCTCGAAATGGTGGAAGGTGTTGGTGAAGCCGTTCGGCCCCCACCAGCGAACGAGCTGCTCGGGATCGCTCCATGCGGCGAAGACACGTTCGCGCGGCGATGCGATCACCCGTGTGGTATGTACTTCGCGGTCGCTCATTTTTTCTTCGTGGTTCTGCTGGCGGCCTTTTTCGGCGCCGACTTCTTCACCTTGGTAGGCCAGCGCATTCCGATCTCCGCCACTTTCGATCGCACGATATCCTTCACCAGCGCCGCGGGCAGTGGCTTCTCCGGCGTGAACTGGATGGTCCCCTTGCTCACCGTGAAGTCCTTCAAGCGGTCCTTGAAACCCGCAGGCACCGAGCCGTACAAGGCGACGTGGTTCTTCGCTGCGCCCATGTAAACCATCGGGTGGCCATTATGCTTGAATCCGGGCAGGCCATAGCCGAAGTGCTCTTCCGCATCGGGTGCCGCGGCGAGTATCTGCTTTCGTAAGGTCTCCAGTGCCCCGCGTTTATCCACAGGCAACTGTGCCAGGTACTCTGCGGTGTTCACCGGCTTCTTCAGGAGGTTGCGCATGATCATCCCTGTAATGCGGTCGGATCGAACCAGAACACTTCCCAGATGTGTCCATCCGGATCGTTGAAGCTGCGGCCGTACATGAAACCATGGTCTTCCGTGGGACGCGCTTCCGTGCCCCCGGCGGCGATGGCCTTGTCGAACAGCGCGTTCACCGCGTCCTTGCTGTCGGTGGAGAGCGCGAGAAGCGTTTCAGTGGTCTTTGTCGCATCGGCGATGGTCTTCCCCTTCGGTACGAAGCGCTCCATGTGGCCCGTGGTGAGGAGCATGCAGAAGATGGTGTCGCTGATCACCAGGCATGCGGCGTTCTCATCCGTGAACTGCGGGTTGAAGTGGTAGCCGAGCTTTTCGAAGAAGACCTTGCTCTTGGCGAGGTCCTTCACGTGCATGTTGACGAAGATCCGCGTGGGCATTGTTCAGGGTTGTTGGGTTTCGATGAAGCTGGTGAGCCGGTCCAGGCATTCGTTCCAACCCACGCTGTGCTCCTCGCAATGAGGCACCGTGGCGAAGGTGGTCTGGTTCAGCGTGAGCAGCGTGGTGGTTCCGCGTTGTTCCAATGTGATGGCGACGACGGTATCGCACCAGATGTCGCCTTCGCTGTCCTCGCGTAGCCAAGTGAAGACCAGTCGCACATGCGGTGTGATCTCCAGGTATTCGCCCCGCACCCAAAGGTCGCTGCCATCAGGTCCCCGCATACAGAAGCGGTACTTGCCGCGTAGGCGGAAGTCCTGCTCGCAATGGGGCAGGGTGAAATCGGCCGGCCCCCACCAGCGCACCAGGTGCTTGGGATGGCTCCACGCCTCAAAGACCCATCGGGCGGGCGCATGGAACGTGCGCGTGAGCATCAAGGTGCGCTGTTCGATGTCGGGTGCGGGTTCCATCATGGTCTGTTGTTCCGGGCTTGGCCGGGGAGGGCGTTCACATACGTGGCGAACCGATCCAGTTGACTGCTCCAGCCGAGCTTGTGGCCATCTCGCGAGTCGGCCGAGGTGAAGCCTTCCTGCCGCAAGGTCATGCGGGTACGACCATCCTCTTCAGCGAACGTGATGGTGACGAGCATCTCCGGTCCGGGCATGCCATCGGCATCCAGCCAGGCGTGCGTGAACACGAGCCGCTCGGGTTCGATCACGTCAAGGTATTTGCCCTGTACCGTAAAGTGCTCACCGGTCTCCCTTGCCAAACGCACTTTGTACCGCCCACCCGTGCGGATCTCCTTGATCTCCGCCTCGGCGGTCATTCCTTCCGGTGCGCCGCCCCATCGGGCGAGGTGTTCGGTTCGCGTCCAGCAGGCGAACACGAGGTCACGTGGCGCATTGAGGGTGCGCGTGATCATGAGCACGAGCCGTTTCCTGGTGGGAGTGGTCGTCATGGTCTTTTCCTTGCGGCTCGTTTCGTATCGCGCTTCTCCGCTCGCTTGGCGATCATCGGCCGTTGGATGTCGCGCAGCACATCCTTGCCTACCCAACGCGCCGTGATGTCCTTGCTCGCAGCGAGCTCTTCGGCAAGGAGGATGGCCGCCTCGTGCATCTCCGTGCTGGTGTTGGCCATGCCTCGCAAGGCCCAGCTCACGCCCTTCTTCACGAAGTCGCGTTCATCGCTGGCGGCCTTTTTCACCAGTGGAAGGAACTTGCGCAGCTTCTTGGGGTCGGCATCGTTGCGGTGCAGGCTCAGGCAGGCGAGCAGCGCGAAGGCCGCACGTTTGATGAACTCCTGTTCGCTCTTCGCCCAGAGCGGGACCTTCTCCCAGGCATGCGGCACTTGGTCCCAGAGCTTGAAACAGGCCGTGTCGCAGATCGCCCAGTTGTCGAAGTCCTTGCACCAGCTGTCCATTTCCTTCGGCGTCACCTGCTTCGGATCCGCGATCATCGTGGCCACCATCCGCGCTTCGTACCAGCCGGACTTCCAGAGCTGCTGCGCCAGTTGGTGGTCCGTACCGATCGACTTCGCCACCTTCTGCATGTCCCGCATCATCAACCCCCACGCCTTATCGGTGTGGATGCCGAAGCGCTTGCTCATGTCCTCGCGCACACGTTTGCTGCCAAGGCTTTCCAGCCAAGACAGCACGGACTTCACGTCGTTCGCGTGTTTGTCACCCCAGGGTTGACCCGGGGTCGCGGCTGGGACTTTGCCTGCGGCCTTCTTCATCTGCTGTTCGTCTTGGCCGACCCCGTGGGTCGACGCTACGCGCTCACGATCCAATTCAGTTCGGTACGGTAGTTCTTCGGATCCTTCACCTCGCCCGGGTTGGTGAGGTAGCACTCCCAGAACTTGCCCATCTCGCCGTGGCCATTCGCGCGCACCCAGGTCTGCAGTTCGGGCCATGCCTGTGCCAGTCCTTCGTAAGGTCCTTGGTAGACGCTGCGCACCACCTTTACAGCAGGTAGTTCGCTGTTGATCACCCGCCCTTCCGGCTTCACCGGCTTCGACACGGGGAATCCGATCTCGAAGTGGAAGGTCTCGCCGGGTCGCCGGTGGTGATAGGAGAACATCGGTCCGGCGATGTTGATGCCTTGACCGTTTATGGTCCTGACCAATTCCTGGATCGCGGGATCCATGTACTTGGGCATCTCGCGGCCGGGCACTACGAGCGGGATGGAGGCCGTGATGACCTCCTTGGTGGTGATGACTTCGGGTGGGGTGATCATTGTTCCGTTGGTCAGATGAGTTGTATCCATGCGCTCACGATGGCTCGCAGCGCTTTCTGTTTCGCCTTGATGTCGGTCACATCCTTGAGTACGATCAGGCCGCGATCGTTGCCGAGCCACTCGATCAGAGCTTCTGGATCGGGGATGCACTCCTTCACCACGATGCCTTTCGCTTTCGCGCCGGCGTGCAGGATGAGCATCGGTTCCTTCACATGTTTCGGGCCGTTCAGCGTGGCGAACCAATCGGCCGTACGGAAGCTCGCCGCGTTCCATTTCACGCCTTCCACGATCGACCTGTCCGCAGCGAGGATGATGGTGCGCAACTGGTCAAGCTCCTTTCTCAAGGGATGCTTGTTGGCGTCCAGCAAGGCGGTCACGGCGGGGTCGAAGCGTGCGCTCATGGCCGATCAAGCGGTGACATTGGTGGAACGCTGATGTAACCACCCTCCCAGCCACACCGACGGGACGGCCGTGACCACCAAGGCCAGTGGATACCAGAGCGGACCACCTGCATCGCCCAACGCCTTCCACGCGAGGATGCCGAGCAGGCTCATGAACTGTCCGATGCCCGCAAGGATCCACACGTGCTGCATGGGCTTTGAAGGTGCCGCATACGCTGCGAGGTAGCCGCCGAGCGATTGGAAGAGGAAGCGGTAGGTGGTGGCGAGTACGAAGAGCCCGTTCGACATCACCTGCCCTTTGGGCGGATAGATGCCCGCGCCGTGCAACAGCTCATCCATGCCGATGGACAGTGAAGCAGCGGCGAGGAAGCCTCCGCCAACAGGGACGATACTCTTTCCGATGCCCGATTTCATCGTTGTGCGAGGTAGTGGTCCAGTCGGGTGTAGCTCGCTTCCATGCCGCTCTCCATCGGCGAGGCGAGCACACCATCACGCGCTTCCTTCGATCCGTATTCGACCGTGAGCGACATCAGCGTTACGCCGTCCTTCTCGGTCAGCACCAGGGTGTTCATCGCTTCGCCCGGATACCAGGCCTGATCGAACTTCTCGGTAGTGACCATCCGTTCCGGCGGTGCCACGTCGATGATGCTGCCGCCCATGCCCATTTCGTGGCCTTTCTCGTTCGTCCACACCCAGCGGTAGCTGCCGCCGGGGCGCAGGTCCATGGTGCAGGTGGTGAGCGTCCAGCCGGGAGGCCCATGGAACCAGTTCTTCATCAGCTCGGGCTTGCTCATGGCATCGAATACCAAGGAGCGCGGCGCATGGAAGCTGCGTGAGATCAGGATGCCGCGATCGCCGTGCGGAGTTACGTTCACCTTGTTTCCATACACGGTCGGAGAGGGGTTCGTGGTACTCATGAGTTCAGGCTTGCGAGGTAGTTCTCCAGATTGTCGAGCGTGCCCTTCCAACCGCCGTTCATGCCTTCACGGGCGCCGTCGAACATGGCGATGGCTTCTTGGCTGCTATCGTCAGCGGGCGTCCACTCCACAGTGAGCCTTGTGCGGGTGTCGCCCAGGTCATCAAAACGATAGATGCAGTGCATCACACGGGGCCAGCCCGGTGCCATCGGATGCGATCCGATGTTGGCGTGCTCATCGCTGAAGCTCTGCATATACACGATGCGGTCCTTCGGGCTGATCTCCGTGTACACGCCGCGGCCCCAGACCACGTCGCTTCCATCGGGTGCGCTTTGCGAATAGTGCACCATGCCGCCGACGCGGAAGTCAAGTGACTTCACGTTGCCGATGCGGCCGCCGGGCGCGAACCACTTGGCCATGTGTTGTGCCTGCGTACAGACAGCCCACATCAGGTCGCGCGGTGCGTTGAACTCGCGGGTAACGATGTGCGGCGGTGTGGTCGGTGTCGGTCGGGTGGAAAGAGGGGCCGGCATGTCAGGGATGGTATCGGTTCAGGAATGGTGCGCGGCTCTTGTCATGCTTGGGCTTCGGCGTGTGCCTTGAACCGATCGAGAATGGCTTGCCAGCCGCCCTTCTGCATTTCGACGCTGTTCTGCGTCTCGGCATCGAACGACTCGACCACGCGGGTGCCGCCGTTCTCCGAAGTGAAGAGGATCTCGCACGTGCGGCCGTCACCCATGGTGTAGGCGATGCGTTCGTGGAGTCGGACATCATCGTACACGCCTGCGAAATCGAAGCTGACGCTGCCGTCGCGCGCGGCCATCGTCGATGAGAACTTCCCACCGGTGCGGAGATCATTCTCGGCTTTCGGGCAATGCCAGTCGTCGCTGGCGGCGCACCATTGGGTGATGTGCTGCGGGTCGGACCAGATGTTCCAAACGTCGGCCACGGGCTTGTTCACCAGGGCAGAAACAGTGATGCGGGTCAGGGTGCTCATGGGGTCAGGGTTTGCGTTGTTGTATTGATCGGGTTGTCATCCCGGGCTTGAGCCGGGATCGCGCCCGTACTATTCGTCGATCGCTTCGATGCCTTGTTCCTTGAGGCGTTGCAGGTTGTCCTTCATGGCCTGGAGTTGCTCCGGCGCATGGCCCTTCCAGTCCGTCACTTCGCCGATGATGCGCAAGGCCTCCTTCGTGCGGTACGACTTCGTGGGATTTCCGGAGAACTTCTTGTCCGTAAGGTTGGGGTCGTCCTCGTAGGTCCCGGTAGGCTCCACGATGTAGATCTTTCCGCGCCCTTCACCGACCGCCAGCTCAGCACCCCAGGTAGCGGCATCCATGGTCGCGCTGAAGTAGACATGGTTCGCCTTCTTCCGGTGGCCGTAGTTCGAACCGTAGCCCGGGGCGAGCATATCGCCCGGCTTCAGATCGGCCTTGGTGCCGTGGAAGAACTGTTCCGTTGCCATGGTCGGACGTTTGTTCACTTCGTGGAAGCGAGCAATTCCTCCAGTTGATCCAGACCCATGCTGAATCCTTCTTTGAAGCCCATCTGGATGATCTTCTCCAAGTCGTCAGCGGAGTCGAACGTGATATGCGTGCGGACTATCGTGGTCCCGTCGCTTTCGCTGAAGCCGACCTCCCAGCGCATCTTCGGCATCGCGGTGTTCGCCTTTCCCTCCTCATCGCAAAAGCCCTCGTTGCCTGCGAAGGAGGTCTGTGGCTTCACGCTGTCATAGTCGAAGTAGCAGAAGTGACGGTCGCCCTGCGGTCCTTGCATGTAGTAGCTCCAGCGGCCACCCTCGCGGAAGTCGAGAGCGGTGATGACGCACTCGTACGGCTTGGGTGCCCACCACTTGCAGAGGATCGCGGCCTCGGTCCAAGCGGACCAAACGGAGTTCAGGGACGCGTTGAAGGAGCGTTCCACGGTGATCGCGCGTGCTTCCTTTTGCACATCGAAGTTGAAGATGGCTGCCTTGTTCATGATCTCCTTTTCGTTTCGTGTTCTTGGGTGCGGGCTTCGCGCGGTGTAGACCTCGCGCACGATCTCCGTCGACATCTAGGGCTTCTCCACGCTGAGACCCGCGAACGCCTTGTTCATGCGCTCGAGGCCTCTTTCGTACTGGCCGCCGATCATTTTGGCCATGCTCGTGAACACGCACATGACTTTGCTCATGAAGTTGTGCTCGCCGGTCATGCTCCACGTGAGCTTCGTGCCGTTCCCATGAGGAGCCATCTTGAAGGCGGTCTTCGACTTGCTGTCCCAAGGTTTGAGTGTGTGCTGGTCCATTTTGACTTCCTCATTGGGCGTGACCTCCGCGATGGTCATGTTGCCTGTACCGATAGTCTTGCTCTCCCAAGTGTACATGGCCCCTACGCCGTTCGCCGGGCCCTGGTAGGTGAAGGCCGTGTTACTGTCCTGTTCGATACACGGATCGAATTTCACCCAGTTGTGGAAGTCGATGATCTGCGCGTACACCACTGAAGGAGGTGCGGCTATGATCCCCGTGCGTTCCACGGAATAGGTATTCGCCTGGAAACGTGAGAGGATGATGATGCCGACTACGACGACCGCAAGGACGATGAGGATCTTTATAAGCATGGTGAAGAGTCGTGCTGGAGGGTTTTAGGGGATGGTCAGTTGCTGTAAGAGGCCAGCACTTCGTCCAGTTGGTCCAGTCCCATGCTGAAGCCTTCTTTGAAGCCCATTTCGATCATTCGTTCCATACGCTCGAGCGAATCGTTGTGGATAACGATGCTCACGATCGTTCTGCCATTCTCTTCACTGAAGCTCAGGTCCCAGTTGGAACCCGGCAACTGTAGGTTCTCATCCTTGTCCGCAAATGCGCTCAAGTACTTGAAATTGCTCTTCGGCGTGATCGAAGTGTATTGCTGGACCTGCCAGGCGGCTTCTTGGCCATCAGGTCCCACCATCGCATAGAACCTGCTGCCTCCAACCTTGAAGTCCATGTGCTTTGTTCTTGAAGCATAAGGCCTGGGTGCCCACCACCGATCCAGGATCTCCGCTTTGGTGAAAGCAGCCCATACGGGGTCTATGGGCGCTTCGAAGGATCGCTCAATGGTGACGGTGCGGTCGTCTTTCGAGACGATGAAGTTGAAGATGGTTGGCTGGGTCATGGAAAAGGGTCCTGTCAGAGGGTTTCCAAGTACTCGGCGAGACGTCCGAGCGTCTGCTTTCCGCCTTCGATCGCGCCGTACTCCTTCACCACCAGGTCGCGGTCGGCCGCGTTGATGAAGGTGGAGTGCAGCGTGACGCGCGTCGTGACGCCAAGGTCCTCCAGGGTGATGCGGGCCTGGAAGATCACGCGGTCGCTATCGCCGCCGTGATCGTGTTCGATGCGCGAGGGCTCATCGATACGTGTGAACCGGATGCGGTTCGGATAGTCGCGGCCGTCCGGACCATGCATGACGAAGATCCAATCGCCGCCTTCCCGGAAGTCGAACGCGGTGGTGGTGATCGTGAACCCGGTCGGGCCCCACCAGTGGGCCAGCGCCTCAGCGTTGGTGAACGCCTTCCACACACGCTCGCGTGCCGCGTGTACGATGCGCGTGACGATGATCTCACGATCGCCCACGGCACCTTCAACGGGTCCGCTTGCCGCTTGCATTCCTCTTGCGTTTGGTGGCGACCTTTTCGGGCGCCGGTTTCTCTTGTGCCTGCAGCTCTTTCAAATAATCCTCCAGCCGGTCGAAGCGCTCCTCCCAGAACTGGCGGTACTGCTCCATCCAATCCGTGGCTTCCTTCAGGGGAGCGGCCTTGATCTCGCAGGGACGCCATTGCGCCTCTTTGCCCCGGGCGATCAGCTGCGCGCGCTCCAGCACTTTCAGGTGCTTGCTCACTGCCGGCAGGCTCATGCTGAAGGGCGCGGCCAGGTCGTTCACCGAGGCCGGACCGCTGGAAAGCCGCGCCAGGATGGCCCTGCGCGTGGGGTCGGCCAGTGCGGAGAAGGTGAGCGAAAGGCGGTCCATGGCGATGTCGACGGGCTTGTGCGCCGAAGCGGTTTTGCGCGAAGGCGCGACAAACGTATTAAACCATATGGTTAAATACAAGACCACACAAAAAATAGCCTGAAGCTGTGCATCGGAAAGGGAAGACAGGACGACGAACGGTCCGGGCTCAGACGAACGCCAGTTCCCCGGTCATCAGCCACTCGCGGGCTTCCTCCATGGTCTGGAAGTTCATGATGGGGTAGGGTACGGACGGAAGCACGGTCTTCACCACGCGCTCGATGGTGGTGCGATTGAAGAAGTCCGGGCTCTGAACGATGGCCGATCGCTCCAGGCCGGCGCTCGCCATGCGCGGTGCCCAATCGCTCACGAGCCACACCTCATCCTCGTGCAGGATGGCGCCGCGCCTGCGCTGATCGGTGAGAAAGTAGCGTAGCCGGTGTTCCAGGATCAGATCCACCGCCATGTTCAAGGTGGCGCGGTAGGTGCCGCTGGGCGCGTAGTTTTTCCACCGGATGGTGATGATGCCGCTGCCCTGTTCCACCAGGACATTCACGTACGGGGCATCGTGTTCGAGCCGGGCGGAGTGGTCCATGCCCGTGAAAGTAACGCGAAGAACGCGCTCCATGTAGCAGCGGTGCGCTATTCCCGGACCAGCTTCAGGGAGCGCCCACGGCCCGTCGAGGGGTCGATCACCTGCAGCAGGTAAACTCCGGACGGAAGCCCTTCACAGCGGATCGTATGCGACGCGATGGGCATCGAGCGGAACATATCTCCGGTCGCGGAGCGGATCTCCAGCAGCCTGCCGACCACATCGCCCGAAAGCGTGAACGCATCGCTGGTGCATGGGTTCGGTGCGACCACAGGGTGCGGTTCCTCCGAGATGACCACGGTCACGACCGGTGAGTAGCTGAACTGTCCGTCGATGTCGGTCTGCTTCAAACGGTAGTAGAGCGGCCCCCCGGGTACGAGTCGGTCCAGGCTGCTGTAGATGATGGTCTGTTCGCTGTTGCCGGCCCCGGGAATGATGGACACAGGCTCGAACACGCTGCCGTTCTGCGACCGCTCGATGGTGAAGTGGTCGTTGTTGGTCTCCGTGGCCGTGGCCCAGTCCAGGCGCACATGCTCATCCTGCGGCGTCGCGCTGAACCCGATGAGTTCGATGGGCAGTACATCAGGGTCGTAACTGATGTTCTGCGCACTGATACCCGGCCCTTGGATCTGGATGACGGTGGAATGGCATCCGAGCGTACCGAGGTTCACCGTGGCGCAATCGGACTGGCTGCGATAGGGGTTGGAGGTCGTGACCACCGAGCCATCACCTCCATCGTTGGGCATGTCGAAGAACAGATCGGTGGATCCACAACCCACCGTTCCTTGCAGGGTGTACAGCGAAGCCGGGATGTTGCTGCCGGTGAACCACACGTTGTAGTTCAACCCGACATTCCAGTTGTAGCCGAAGGGGCAGGACATGCTGCTCGGTACCACATGGGTCAACTGGATGTAGATGTGGACCTGGTAACCGTTGGAGGAGTTGACCACCAGTTCACCGTGAGCGAAGGGGGCGGAGAGGACAGCCAGTGCAGTGGCCGTCTGCCAACGCGTGATGGAACGGGGGAGCAAAGTTTCCATAGAGTGGGCGCTCATACGTCGAAACCGGACAGAGGTTCATCGTAGCATATCACCGGTCCGCCGCTCCGCGATTACTTTGCCCGTATGAGGCGTTGGAAGCTCGTTCTCCTGCTGGTCTTCTCAGGGCCCCTCGTCGGGTCGGCACAACAGCCTGCGCTCATCGGCTACTATGCGGGCGATGGCCATGACCTCTATGGGCGCGGGATCGGAAAGATGACGCACCTGATCTGGTGCTTCCTTCAATTGCAGGGTGACAGCCTGGCGCCCTTGGACAAGTCGCAGGAAAAGGTCATCCGCAAGATGGTGGGCTTCAAACGCGAGCATCCCGACCTGAATGTGCTCCTCTCATTCGGCGGTTGGGGCGGTTGCCAGACCTGTTCGGAGGTGTTCAGCGTGGAAGCGGGCAGAAGGAAGTTCGCGAAGAGCGTGCATGCGCTGCTCAAGCGGACATGGACGGACGGCATCGATCTGGATTGGGAGTATCCTGCGGTGCAAGGCCCGGAAGGCCATGCGTTCAAAGCAGGGGACCGCAGGAACTTCACGCTGCTGGTGCAAGCGTTGCGCGAAGAGCTCGGCATGCGATACGAGGTTTCATTCGCCGTCGGCGGTCCCCAGGAGTGCATGGAGAAGGGCTTCGAGTGGGACAGCATCATGCCGGTGCTCGATCGTGTACACATCATGAGTTATGACCTCGTTCACGGGTTCAGCAGGACCACCGGCCACCACACGCCGCTCTTCAGTTCGAGCGGCCAGGCAGCTTCAGCGGACGCCGCCGTGCGATGGCTGCGCGCCCACCACGTCCCGGCGAACAAGATCGTGATCGGATCGGCCTTCTATGCGCGCGTGTTCGAGGTGAAGGAGACCAAGGGCAACGGGTTGTTCAAGCCGGCAACGTTCAAGCGCACCATGGCCTGGAGCGCCATGGATACCACCATCACCGAAGCGAAGGGCTGGAAGTGGTTCCGTGACCCGCAAGCGAAGGCGCCGTATGCATTCAACTCTTTTTCGCGCGAGTTCCTCACGTGCGACGACCTTGAAAGCGTGAAGGCCAAGGCGGCTTACGTGCGCGGTCAGGGCCTGGGCGGCATCATGTTCTGGCAATTGCGGGACGACAAGCCGAAGGGCGGCCTGTTGGATGCCATCCACACCACGTTGCGAACGCCGTGACCTATCTAGTGATCGTGAACCTCGCCGTACCGATGTTCCCGCCTTTCGCTTCCCGCACGCGCAGCACGTAGGCACCTGCGGCCAGATCCTGCACATCGAGGGTCCTGGATGAGGTCCCGTTCAGGCTTCCTGTAGAACGTTGCACGAGTGTTCCCTCAACGGTGAGGATCTCGAAGAGCAGCGTAGAGGCGATGGCGGCGTTCAAGCGCACAGCGATGCGATCGTTCGCGGGATTGGGTGACACCGTCAGCGCGGTCTGATCGGCGTCGGTTTCCTGCACACCGCTCACCACGTTGCCTTTCGCGAAGGCATAGTGCCCTCGGCGCAGGGTGTCGATGCGCATGAACCCGTTGCCATCGGTGAGGCTGCCGAGTGTCAGCGTCACATCGGGGCACAGTGTCCAGGGCGCTTCGGCGTTGGCGCGGTAGACCAGGATGGCATCGGCTTCCGAATCACCGTAGAGGTCGAAGTCCAGCTCATTCTCGCCGCCATCGTAGATGAGGCGTCCATTGAGTTGCGTGCCTGCGGGCCACAGGCCGTCCACCGTCCAGTAGTGCGTGTTGCTCACTTCATAGATGCCCCAGTCCATCGGATCCTCGTTCGCGCCGGACCAGATGTGCTCCACGCGGATCAGCGTGCTGTCGATCAGTTGGTCCTGGTTCAGGCGGAAGTCGACGCGTGGGAGCGTAGGGGTGAAGCTCTGCCCGGGAACGGCCCAGAACTCGTGGTCCATGCGGGCCTGGTTCAATCGGTTGTGGCCGTTCAGCACCACCATGGCCGGTTCGAAGTCGCACCCGAGCTGCAGTTCCGTGGTGGCACCGCTCGCGGTCACGTGGTATTCCTGCCGCTGCCCGGTCGCCGAGATGAAGGTGACGTCCAGCGGGACCGAGAGGTGCATGGTGTTGGTGCCGCGCAGGCGCTGGCGCAATTCCAGGTCCACGAGGAAGGCGCCGCCGTCGGGTGCGGTGCTGTAGCCCTGAACGGTGAACACCGAGAAGCCCGGGGCGAACACCTGCGCGTTGAAGAAGTCCTCCATCGGCGTTCCGGTGGCGCTTTCCAAAGCGGCCATGAAGCCGTACGCGTCCATCGGACCGTTGCCATGCTCCAGTTGCACCGTGCGCATGCCCTGCCGGAAAAGGGTGTCGCCGAGGTAGCCGCGCAGGTTGTGCAGCACGGCCGCTCCCTTGTAGTAGGTATGCAGTCCATAGATGTGCTCATCGGGCATCGGGCTCAACGCCTGGAAACCGCCGTCCTGTCGATGGGCCTGCTCCAGCACGTAGAGCATGTTGTCCTTCACCACATCCACGAACGCCTCTTCGCCGAAGGCCCATTCCTCCAGCAGATGGCCGCTGTATTCGGCCGGCCCTTCCTTGAACCACATGTCGTTGTGGGTGCGTGGCGTCACATGGTCGCCCCACCAGTGGTGCCCCAGTTCATGGCCCAGGAGCCCGCGGTTCTCGAAGAGCGACTGGCTGGGCATAAAGTCGGGATACGCGATGTTCTCGGCGATCTCCAAGGCTCCGTCCGTGGTGAGCACATAACCCACACGGTCATAGGGATAGGGCCCGTACCAGAACTCATACGCGTCGATGGCATCGCCGACGCTCACCATTTTGGTCGCCATGTTCTGAAGCGCGTTGGCTTTGGCGGTGAGCCTCACCGGGATGTCCCCATAGGCCCCGGTATGCACGTAGTCGGAGTCCACGTAGTTCGCGGCGGCGATGGCCGAGATGTGTGTCGGGATCTCCTGTTGCAGGTCGAACGACCGGATCACGGTATCGCCACCCAGTTGGACCTCACCGAGGAAGTCGCCCTGCCCATGCGCGCGGTAAGTGCCGGCACTCTTCACATGATAGGTGTAGCTGGCCCGCTCAACGAAGCTGTCAAAACACGGGTACCACACCTTCCCGAAGTTCGGCGGAATGGTGGACAGGCCGATCCCGAGGTTATAGATGTATCCGCTCTGGAAGTAGAAGCCTCCCCAATCGGGGTCGCGCTGCGGCTTGCCGTGATAATGAACGCTCACCGCGCCGGTGTCGCCCGCATTATCCGGTGGAAGATCGACCGTGAGCAGATCGTCCTCGTGGGTGAAGGGCAGCGGTCCCACGGGGGAGGTGATCGAATCGACGGTGAGGGTGTCCACCAGGTCGAGCCGGAGGTCGGCGCCACCCGCAAGGCTGATGTAGGTGATCGTGGTCGTGGCCTCGATCGTGTGACCGACCGCGTCCGTGATGTCGATGGCGATGTCGTAGTGCAACAGGTTGAAGGTGTCGCTGCGGGCGATCACATCGTTGATGCCTTCGCGCTCGCCGATGTTGGTCGGCCGGTGCGGATGATCGCCGCCGGTGCGGAAATAATGGCAACCGAAGCGGTAGGGCTGCGCGTTGGCTGAAGCGAAGAGTGCGCAGGCGAGGGCGAGGGTCCAGAGGCGGATCGTGGGGTTCATGCGTTGCTCGCCCTGGCCGGGCGAAGGCGTGGTGCCAGAAAGTGCGCTCCAAACTACGGAGCGTGGATGGACGCCCGTTCCGAGGGGCTCCGTCCCTCGTATCCCGTTGCCCGTCGGATCGTTCATAAGTGGGAACATTCGCGCGTCCGAGGCGTTCAAGCGCCGATCAATTTCGCGGCCCGAAAATGAAGTGGACGTTCCTCTCCTTGGCGTTGGTGGCCACATGTGCTTCGGCCCAGAGCATCACCTATGAGTGGCGCAATGAAGCATGCGCGTCGTTGCTGAGCTGCGATACGGGTTGCACCGCGTGCAACTCGGCGCGCAACTCCGATGGCGGGTTCAGCGGCACCGATGTGGGCTGGCTCGGCGTGGATGTGTGTCCGCACCCGGTAAGTGAGGGGGACAATGCGCTGTTCACTTACGGCTGGCCATCCATCGCCGATGAGGGCCATATGATGCTGGTATCCGGCATCGCGTTCACGCCGGTGCATATCGACAGTGTCGTGTTCACCCATCGTTCCGCTCCGGATGGTCCTCAGCGCCTGCGCGTGCGCTTCGGTGCCAATGAGAGCATGTCCGAACAGGAGGTCGCTG
>JAGODO010000273.1 GCA_017998165.1 Flavobacteriales bacterium
GGTCTGCTCGACGTGCTGATGGACAAGGCCGTTCGCCCAGCCTCGGAGGTGGGAACGGGTCTGCACGCGCGACCCGGTGCGAGCCCTACCAGGATGAACTCCGCCACCTGGACCCCGCGAACGACCAAGGCGGAGTACCTGGCTTCCATTGAAAAGCTCCTCGGCCACATACAGCGCGGGGATATCTACGAAGTGAACTACTGCACGGAGCGGACGGCGCTGTTGACAGGATTCGACCCGCTCGACGCTTTCGGCCGACTCGTGGAGCGCACGAACGCGCCTTATGCGGCCCTCTATCGCTGCAAGGATGTTTTCGCCTTGTGCATGAGCCCGGAGCATTTTCTGCGGATCGATGGCAGACGCGTATCGACCCGGCCGATGAAAGGCACGCGTCCGCGATCGAGTGATCCGGTGGTCGATGCGGCCCTTGTGCATGAACTCGCCCAAGACCCGAAAGAGCGCAGCGAGAACATCATGGCCGTGGACGTGGCGCGCCATGACCTGAGCCGTATCGCCGCTCCCGGATCCGTAACGGTGGAGGAGCTTTGCGCGGTGAAGTCCTATCCCAACGTGCATCAGCTCGTGAGCACCGTGAGCGCCGAAATGCGCCCGGATGTGTCCGCTTGGGATGCCGTGTGCTCGGCGTTCCCCATGGCCAGCATGACCGGCGCGCCGAAACGCAGTGCCTTGGGGTTCATCGATGCGGTGGAGGAAATGCCACGTGGCCTGTTCAGTGGGAGCTTGGGCTTCCAGCTACCGGATGGGACCTTGGACCTCAACGTGGTGATCCGCACGATCCTGTACGATGCGTCCACCGGCAGGGCTTCCCTGATCACCGGCAGCGCCATCACCGCTCAAAGTGACCCGGAGCGTGAGTGGGATGAGTGTGAGCTGAAGGCCCGAAGTGTGCTGGATGCTTTGTTTTGAACCCTGCCCGGGCCAGGGAGGTAAGCAACTGCCCGCCACTATCCGACCCCATGGCTGATCTGCTCTCCGATGTGGCCCGCCATATCCGTCGCGAGGCGCTGCTGAAGGCGAAGGAGCCGGTGCGTGTGGCCGTGAGTGGTGGCATCGACAGCATGGTGCTCCTGCATGTGCTCGGCTCGCTCGGCCATCCGTGCGTCGTAGCTCATGTGGATCACGGTCTGCGGGGCAGTGAGAGCGATGATGACCTTGCTTTTGTGCGCGAGACCTGCCTGAACGCCGCGATCCCCTTTCTGTTCAAAAGCGTTGATGTGCCTGGTCGCGTACGCGCCAGGGGTGTCTCCATCCAGATGGCCGCGCGCGAACTGCGCTATGCGTGGTTCCAGGAACTGCGGTCCACCGATCCGATGCCCATCGCCCTGGGGCATCATGCGGATGACGCCGTAGAAACCCTGGTGCTCGGGTTGATGCGAGGGGTGGGCGCGCATGGTTGGGCGGGGATGCGCCCAGCGAACGACGGCTTCATCCGTCCGCTGCTGTTCGCGGGGCGCGAGGACATCATCCGGTATGCGCAGGAACATGCGATCCGCTACCGCGAGGACAGCAGCAATGCCGACCCGAAGTACCTGCGTAACCGTGTGCGGCTTGATGTGCTCCCGCTTCTGGAAAGCTCACGTCCCGGGGCCCTGAGGTCCATCGCGCGGTCGCTGACACCGTTGCGCGAGTTGGTGCGTCTTGCGGGCAGGCGCATAGCGGAAGAGTGCATGGACCTGCGACCGGATGGTGAAGGCGTGCTCCGCGTTCCTTTTGATCGCATCGAAAGGAGCGAGGCACCGCACCTTTTTCTTCTTCATCTGTTGCGCGAGCGTGGATTCCATCCGGACACGATCGAACGCGTACGCGAGGCCGTGGCCGAACAGGCGACCGGTAGTGTGTTCTCTTCGACCGACCATATGTTGAACATCGACCGGCACGCCCTGCTGATCTCACCCGCCCATCACGCGCGCCCCGTTCACACCATCGAAGAGTTCGCACCACCGTCGCCGGATGGTCCGTTCGCCTGGTCGTATGGAACGTCCGACGAGCCTGCCGGGATCCTCACCCCGGACCGGGCCCGGCTGGATGCGGAGCGATTGACCTTTCCCTTGGAACTGCGGCCATGGCGGCACGGAGACCGCATCCGCCCCATCGGGTTGGGCGGCAGCAAGCTGGTCAGTGATCTGCTAATCGATGCCAAAGTGCCCATGACCGAGAAGGAGGATGTATATGTGCTCGTGAGCAACGGTACCGTTGTATGGGTCTGTGGGCACCGCGTAGCTGAAGGGTTCCAAGCCACCTCTGGCACGCGTGGGACCTTCGTCATCGAACAGAAGCCGAGGGTGCCTTCACGGTCGGAGACCTGATCCGCCTTTTTACCGACCCATCCGGTCCATGGTGACCGGGCGCCTTCGCCAGATCGTGTTAAGGCCTCTCCGCTCAGGATCCCAGTGATCCGCGGATCGCGCATCCACGCGGAAAACCTGCGGCCTACTTTAGCGGCCCTTCATAAAATGCCCATGCAGCGCTCGCTCCTTTCCATCCTCGCGTCGCTCCTCATCGCGATGGCCTTCGCCGGGAACCCGGTGAGCTGGTCCTTCGCGACGAAAGAGACCGCGACAGGTCAAACGGTCGTGACGTTGCAGGCCACCTGTGAAGAGGGCTGGCATCTGTACGCCCTAACCCTGCCCCGCGATGATGGACCCTTCCCAACGGTGATCGCCGTCACGCCCGCAGGATCCTTCAAGGCCGGTGCGCCGGTGGAGCCCGCACCAGTGGAGGTAGAGGACCCCAATTTCCAGATGCTGGTGCGCTATCACGGCCACACCACCGAGTTCACCATACCCATTGAACGCCTGTCGAAAGAGGCCTTCAACGTGGAAGGCTCCGTGGAATACATGTGCTGCAACGACAAGATGTGCCTCCCACCGGTGACCGTGAAGTTCAGCGTGCCATTCCCTGCTGTGAAGTAGATGAAGGCACGCTACTTCCTCCTTTCCTTCCTTCTATGCCCGCTTTTGGTATTCGCCCAAACGGGTGCGGAACAGGAGCCCAAACCGGTGAAGTGGATGATCAGCGCCACCAGCGCCGGTGATGGCCTTTGGGACCTCCTGTTCAAGGGGGAGATCGATAAGGGCTGGTACGTTTATTCACAGGAGAACGATCCCAACGTGGGACCGCTGCCCACGATCTTCCTGTTCGACACGATACCGGGCATCACGGCTACAACGCCGTTGATGGAGTCGGCCCAGGAGACCATCGACCATCCCGATGAGATGTGGGATGGGGCGGTAATCAAGAAGTTCAAGGGATGGGTCGGGTTCACAGCCTCGGTGAAGACGGCCCTGGAAAAACCGGTGATCACCGGTTCGTTCGAGTTCCAGACCTGTGATGACGTGAAATGCCTCTTCCCGGAGTTGATCTACTTCAAGGTGGACCTGGCCGGGAACACGGCGGAAATGAGCACGCTGCCCTTCACCGGTACGATCGCCTCCGCGCCTCCGCCGACAAGCGATCGGCTTTGCACGCAGTACATCCTTTCTTCTGTCGATTTGGAGAACCCGGTGATCACCTGCGGCAAGGCGCCTGAGAAGGAGCACACCTCGCTCTGGGGCATCTTCGTACTTGGCTTCATCGGTGGACTGCTCGCGCTCCTCACGCCCTGCGTGTTCCCGATGATCCCGCTCACGGTGAGCTTCTTCACCAAGGGCAGCGAGAACAGGGGCAAGGGTATCCGCAACGCGCTCACCTACGGAGCTTTCATCCTGGGGATCTACCTGCTCTTCAGCCTGCCCTTCCACGTCCTGGGCGGTGTGGATCCGGAAATCTTCAATGTGCTCAGCACGCACCCGGTGCTGAACATGTTCTTCTTCGTGATCTTCATCGTTTTCGCCATCTCGTTCTTCGGCTATTTCGAGATCACCCTGCCGTCCAGCTGGGTGAACCGGATGGACCAGAACGCGAGCCGTTTCGGTGGCGTGGTCGGCATCTTTTTCATGGCCTTCACCCTGGCGCTTGTGTCCTTCTCGTGTACCGGCCCCATACTCGGTTCGCTGCTCGCCGGTGCGATCTCCGGTGCCGATGGTGCCACGCAGCTCACCATGGGCATGGCCGGCTTCGGGCTCGCCCTCGCGCTGCCCTTCGCCTTGTTCGCGCTGTTCCCCGGCTGGCTCAACTCGCTCCCCCGCAGCGGCAGCTGGCTCACCAGCGTGAAGGTGGTGCTCGGTTTCGCCGAGGTGGCGCTCGCCTTCAAGTTCCTGAGCACGGCCGACCTGGTATCGCACTGGGGTATCATGCCCTACGAGCTCTTCCTCGCGATCTGGGTGCTCTGTGCCTTCGGCATCGTCCTCTATCTCTTTGGCCTGATCCGCTTCCCGCACGACAGCCCGGTGAAATCGCGCAGTCCGGTCCGCTGGTCCTTTATCGCCGTGTTCGCCGCCTCCACCGTCTACATGTTGCTCGGGTTCCGCTATGATGAGCACGCACAGACCTTCCGCTCCCCGAAATTGTTGAGCGGCCTGGCCCCGCCCGCAGGCTACAGTTGGATCCATCCGAACGATTGCCCGCACGCGCTCGCCTGCTACAAGAACGACCTCTGCGCGGCGATGGACGAGGCACAGCGGACCGGCAAACCCCTCATGGTGGACTTCACCGGCCATGGCTGCGTGAACTGCCGGAAGATGGAGGAGTACGTATGGAGCGCCGATGGTGTGCTCGAGATCATCCAGGACAAGTACGTGCTGGTCTCCCTCTATGTGGACGACCGCCAGAAGCTGCCCAAGGACCAGCAGCATCTGTACACCTACAAGAGCGGCACGAAGAAGCAGATCCTCACCGTGGGCGACCGGTTCGCCACGCTCGAGGCTGAGACCTTCGGACAGGTCTCCCAGCCGTGGTATGTGCTGCTCAGCCCGGAAGGTCGGCTCCTGAATCCGGCGACGGGCACAGGAGAGGACCAGTTCTCGGTGCCGGAGTTCAAGGCCTTCCTGGAGTGTGGGCTCCAAGGCATGGAGAAGCTCAAGGCTGAGGGGAATTAGGGCTCTTCTTGGCGATCGTTCGCATCTTCGTCGGCCATGAGC
>JAGODO010000274.1 GCA_017998165.1 Flavobacteriales bacterium
GCTTGCTCAGATAGCGGCACATGTCGGCGCAGGTCTTCCCCGCACCGATGATGAGGAAGCGGGCATCCTTCTTCACGCCATGCTCACGCAATGCGCGGTAGGCGAGGCTCACCACGCTCACCGGGCGGCTGGCGATGGCGGTCTCCGTGTAGACACGTTTTGCGGTGACCACCACTTGCTTCATCAGCAACCGTAGCTGGTCGCCGGTAAGGCCGAGCAATTTGCAGTGCTGGTACTGGTCGCGCACCTGGGCGAGGATCTCGCGCTCACCGACCACGAGGCTTTCCAGTGAGGATGCCACGTTCATCAGGTGTCGTACGGCTTCATCGCCCTCGTAAAGGGCGGCCGCGCGGGTGGCACTGTCCAATTCCTCAGCGCCCAGGTCCGGTTTCCAAGCGCAAAGCACATCGCGCACATCCGAGGGGCGTTCATCCCGGGCCACGAAGACGAGCTCCGCGCGATTGCACGTGGTGATGAAGAAGCATTCGCGGGCGAGACCGGCCTCTTGCAAGCGGAGCCATGCGGCGCGCATGGCGGCGGGGTCCAGATGGAAACGCCCGACCTCCTCTAGGGAAAAGCGCTGGTGCGTGAGAGCGATGATGCGCAACTGGGCGGTTTCCATGGACGGGGGCGAAGTTCTCCCGCACCGGGCGCGAAGGGGGTCACGGAACTGTCAGGTGCCCTGAAGTTGACGGAAGTCAGGGATGGAACTGGTGAATGTCCCGACGAGTTCGAGGATGTGCGGCCGTGTAGCGCCCCGCACAGGGCCGGTCGCCTGTTCCCGATGGCGTACCGGGCGTAGCCGTTGCTCGTTCGGCAGAGGAGCCGTCGCTGAGGGGGTGGGTAGTTTTCCCTTGCGCTGATGGACCAACACCACATGACCATGAGAAAGCTGGCCACCCTGATATTGTTCGCCTGCATCGCCCCGGCCGATCCCGCGCACGGGCAGGCGTACGGGGAACTGACGATCAACGATGTGCGGGCACGGTTCCACGCGCACGGACTCATCGGGTACGACCCCGGAAGCTCAACGACCGGTTTCGAGGTGCCTGCGGGCAGCGGTACCCACGCGCTATTCACCGCCGGATTGTGGGCCGTGGGGATCGACAGCGGTTCCGGTCCGCGCGGAGCGGCGATGATGTTCGAGCCGGCCGGCGAAAGCGATTACTACCCGGGGCCATTGACAACGGACGGTAGCGCGGCCACAACCCTCCAGGTGATGAACGCCTACGACCAGGTCTGGTCCGTTACGCGCGCGGAGGTGGCGGCGCACCTGGCCTATTTCAACTGCCTGGCGGATCCGGACTGCGATGAAGCCATGGAATATCCGGACGGATACGAGACCCCGGCCTCCATCCTCAATTGGCCCGCGATGAACCCCTACTCGGGATACGCTCCGTACCTCGCGCCGTTCTTTGACCACAACAACGATGGGGCCTACACTCCCGCTACCGGTGACGTGCCCTGTATCCTCGGTGACGAGGCGCTGTTCTTCGTCTTCAACGACAAGGGCGGGCCCCATGTGTTCAGCACGATGCTCCCGATCGGGCTCGAAGTGCAGGCCATGCCCTTCGCCTACCATGCACCCGGCACATGGAAGGATCAGACCATCTTCGTCCGGTACCATCTCATCAACCGGGGCCTCCTGACGTTGGGGGATACGCGGATCGGAATGTTCAATGACTTCGACCTGGGTTGCGGCAATGACGATTTCGCGGGCACCGATCCATCGCGCAACCTCGCCTACATCTACAACAACGACGACCAGGATGAGAGCTGCATGGGTGCTGCTGGTTACGGTACGCAGCCTCCCGCCTTCGGCCAGGTGATCCTCAAGGGCTCGATGCTGGACGCGAACACGATGGATGATGCGATGGCGAACACGCTGCCCGCTTGGAACGGCAACGGCTTCGGAGATGCGACCGTGGACAATGAACGCAGCGGCCTCTCGCGGTTCATGGCGATGCATCGGGATGCCCCGAGCTGTTGCAACGACCCGGCACAAAGCGGTCACTTCTACAACTACCTCAACAGCCACTGGAAAGACGGAACGCCACTGACCTATGGTGGCAACGGATACTCGCTGGAGCCCGATGCACTGCCCTGCGCCTTCATGTACCCTGGAGACGATGACCCGGTGGATGCGGGTACGGATGGCACGGTGCAGGATGCGTGGTCGGAATCCGATCCTTCGAACCCGGACCGGCGCTGCATTGCGAGCATGGCGCCGTTCACACTGGAACCAGGTGAGCACATCGACCTGCTCCTGGCCTATGTCTACGCACGAGCGGAGAGCGGTGGATCCATGGGCAGTGTGCAAGCGCTGCAGGCGCGTGTGGATTCCGTCCGCGCTTTCGCCGCAGACCTGCCCGTCTGGAACTCCTTAGCCGAGGACGGGTTCAACGACCAATGCACTGACCTCGCCTCCCTATCCATGGAAGAGCCCGTCTCCTCGGCCCTGCATCTGTTCCCGATCCCCGCTTCAGAGGCCGTGCGCTTGGATGTGCCGCGTGCGCTGGTGGGTTCCACGCTGCGCATCCAGGACATGGCCGGTCGACCGGTCGCCACGCAGCGCTTGGTGGGTGGGCTGAACACGATCGACATCGCCGGCCTGGCGAATGGGGTCTATACCTGCGAGGTGCGTGGTCCGGGTGGAATGGCCACAGCACGGCTGATCAAGCAATAGAGGGGCCGTCCTCCTGGCGAAAGAGCGGAGGTATGAGGCAAGCACCTCACACCTCCGCTCTTTCGCCTACCCTACCACCACCATCTTCCCCGGCTTCACCGCACGCCTTGCCGGCCTCTTCGGCGCGTTGCCGGTGCGGATGTACTCCCGGTGGCCCATTCCCCAAGCGCGCAGGTCGAGCAACAGCCTCTCCAATGTCCGGCCGTAGGGCGTGATCCCATACCGCACCGTCACCGGCATGGTATCCAGCACGGTTCGCGTCACCAGCCCGTTCTGCTCGAGATCCTTCAACTCCTTGCTCAGCGTCTTCGCCGGGATGCCATCGTGCATGCGTTGCAGTTCTCCGAACCGCATGGTACCGATGAAGCCGAGGCTGAGCAGGATGGGGCTCTTCCATTTGCCGTCGATGGTCTCCATCGCATCACGGAAGGACATGAGCACCCCGGCACATTTAGAGGGGTCATGGCCGGGGAAAGGGGGGGCGGCTTTGGGTCGCATGGGGGGATCAATGAACGGCGTCAGGCGACCGCGATCATTCCGGCCGCCTGGCGCTTGTGCAAGTAGACGTACGAGGCCACCAATAGCGCTAACGAGATAAGCGGGGCCATGGCGGTACCGACGCCATCCACGGCGGTGTGGGCGATGAAGGCCGAAATGAACGTGATCGCCAACCCGGCATAGGCCCATTCCTTCACCCATGCGGGCACCATGGGCAGTACGAGCACGGTCGCCGCGATGAGCTTGGCGATACCCAGCTCCTGGCGGAAGAAATCAGGGAAGCCCAGATGTTGGAAGCCCTGGGCGACCTCGGGGCTGGTGAAGTACATGATGCCGGCAATAGCGGTCATCAGGGCGGAAAGGACCGTGAAGGTCCAGTAAAGGATGTTCGTGGTTTTCATGTTTTGTGCGCCGAAGCCCGGCGAAGGCATGATCGATCGGTTCGTCGTGGACAAAGCTTCAAGCAAGGAAAGCCGCGTCGGACGTGGGTTACCGAAGGGAAACCGGTTACCTCGCGGTAAGTGAGGGGTGCCCGGTCGGCGCCGGGATGGATCGGTCCGGAAACCCGCGAGGCACTACCGATCAGAACAATTCTGAACAACGGGGCGTTGGCTTCGCAGCATGTCCGCCAAACCACCGGCCCGTAAATTCGCGGCGCCTTCGCCGAAGCCTCCGGCATAGGCGCAAACCGTTCCCAACGCGCTCACATGGCCAGTAAAGGACTTTTCGGTTCCTCCCTCGTCAAGAAGTACTGGATGGCCCTTACGGGCCTTTTCCTTATCACGTTCCTGGTGGTGCATGCCACGGTGAACGCGATGATCTTCTGGAACGATGGGGGGGTCACCTTCAACATGGTGGCGCACTTCTTCGGCAGCAACATCCTGATCCGCACGATGGAGATCGTGCTCTTCGTTGGCCTGATCGCGCACGTGGTGGACGGCCTGATGCTCTGGAGCGAGAACCGCGCGGCCCGCCCGGTGAAGTACGCCATGGAGAAGGGCGGTTCGAACCGCAGCTGGTACAGCGCCAGCATGGGGATCCTCGGCACGCTGATCCTGCTGTTCCTCATCCTTCACCTCTGGCATTTCTGGGTGAAGAGCCGGGGCATCGTCGGAAGTCTCGATGAACTGGCACCGGATGCCGAAGGACAAGAGAACCTGTTCCTGCTGATGGTTGAGACCTTCCGCAACCCGCTCGTGGTGGTGATCTATGTCCTCGGCTGCTTCAGCCTGTTCTGGCACCTGCTGCACGGGTTCAAGAGCGCCTTCCAATCGCTGGGCTTGAACCACAAGCGCTACAACGGTTTCATCGCCCTCTGCGGAACGGCCTTCAGCATCATCGTTCCGACGCTGTTCGCTTTGATGCCGATCTGCATGTACCTCGGTTGGATCCAGTGATGAGACCAGTGAACACCCGCAAAGCCAGCGCTCGTTGTCAGTTGTCGGTTGTCCGGCATTGTGGTCGGCAGCCTGACAACGGACAACGGACAACAGACAACCGCATTCAATGAAACTCGACAGCAAGATCCCTCCCGGGCCCATCGATAAGAAGTGGACCGACCACAAGGGGCACATCCGCATCGTCGCTCCGGCTAACAAGCGCCGCATCGACGTGATCGTGGTGGGCACGGGCCTGGCAGGTGGTGCGGCCGCCGCATCGCTCGCGGAGATGGGCTACAACGTGAAGGCGTTCTGCTTCCAGGACAGCGCCCGTAGAGCGCACAGCATCGCAGCGCAGGGCGGTATCAACGCAGCGAAGAACTACCAGAACGACGGCGACAGCACCTATCGCCTCTTCTACGATACCGTGAAAGGCGGCGACTACCGCGCGCGCGAAGCGAACGTCTATCG
>JAGODO010000275.1 GCA_017998165.1 Flavobacteriales bacterium
CGGCTGGAAGGACCTGCTCATTACCAACGGCTACCTGCATGACGTGCGCGACAACGACTACGCGCGCGCCGTGTATGACACCATCCGCACCGGCTCCGGCTACTACGGCACGCTCGGCCTGGTGCCCAGCACGAAGCTGCGCAACTACCTCTTCCGCAACAACGCGGATCTCACCTTCGCGGACAGCTCGCAAGCCTGGGGCTTCACCGACCCGGTGAACAGCAACGGCGCGGCGTACGCGGACCTGGACAACGATGGCGACCTCGACCTCGTGATCAACAACATCAACGATGTGGCGTCCGTGTACGCGAACAACGCCACCACCACATTCACCGACCGCCATTGGCTGCGCATCAAGCCGATGAACGGGAACACCATCGCGCTCGGAGCGAAGGTGACCGCGCATGTGAAAGGCACGGTGCAATACCAGGAACTCTATCCGGAGCGCGGCTACCAGAGCTGCGTGGAACCCGTGCTGCACTTCGGCCTCGGAACGGCCACCACCGTGGATTCGCTCATCGTAGAATGGGCCAATGGCGAACGCGGGCTCATCACCGATGTAAAAGCGGACCAGTTGCTCACGGTGAAAAAAGAAGACACCAAAGCGATGGACCGCGCCCCGGAAAAACCCGCGCCGATGTTCACGGAGATGGCCGCCGACATCGGACTGAAGTTCCAGCACCGCGAGAACCCGTACAACGACTTCGACCTCGAACCCCTGCTGCCGCACAAACAGAGTGAGCTCGGCCCCACCCTGTGCACCGGTGACGCGGACGGTGACGGACTGGACGACGTCTTCATCGGGGGCGGGCACGGACAGGCCCCGCGCCTCTTCACACAAAAAAGCGACGGCACGTTCAGCGCCGCGGTCTCGCAGCCGTGGGACCGCCATGCCGAGCAGGAGACCGTGGGCAGCCTCTTCTTCGATGCCGACACCGACGGTGACCAGGACCTGCTCGTGCTCGCTGGCGGCAACGAAGAGGACATGCGCGAAGCGGTGTATACCCAGCGATTCTACCTGAACCAAGGGAAAGGGGTGTTCACCGCGACTTCCGACCGACTGCCCCCGATGATGACGAGCGCGCTGCGCGCCGCCGCAGCGGACATCGACAATGACGGCGACCTCGACGTGTTCATCGGCGGCCGCACCACGCCCGCGCATTATCCCTTCGCACCGCGCAGCTTCCTGCTCGTGAACGACGGCTCGGGCCATTTCGCCGACGCGACCGCAGCCCTCGCGCCGGAGGCCATGGGGCCGGGACTGGTCACCGACATGCGTTTCGCCGACATGGATGGCGACCGCGACCCCGATCTCATCGTGGTGGGTGAATGGATGAACGTGACCTGGTACCGCAACGACGGAGGCCACTTCACGAACGCCAGCAAGGACGCCGGGCTCGATGCGACGCACGGCTGGTGGTACAGCGTGGCCATCGCTGACGTGAATGAGGACGGGCATCCGGACATCATCGGGGGCAACCTTGGCTGGAACAGCAAGTTCCACGGCACGGCGGAGAAACCGATCCATGTGTACTGGGCCGACTTCGACGACAACGGGCGGCACGACATCGTGCTGGCGAAGGAGAAGGACGGCAAGCAGCTGCCCGTGCGCGGCCGCGAATGCTCCAGCCAGCAATGCCCGATGATCCTGGAGAAGTTCCCGACCTACGCCCAATACGCACACAGCGACCTCGCCGGCATCTACACGCAGGAGAAGCTCTCCGGCGCGCTGCACCTGCAGGCCACGATGATGCTCTCCACCGTCCTCATCAATGATGGCAAGGGCCACTTCACCGCGCAGGCGCTGCCGATGATGGCGCAGGTCGCACCGATCAACGCCATCATCCCCATGGATGTCGACGGCGACAGGCATGTGGACCTGGTCTGCGCCGGCAACAACTGGGGCGCGGAGGTCGAAACAGCGCGCTACGACGCGGGCACGGGTCTCATCCTGCGCGGCGACGGCAAGGGCGGATTCACGCCGATGCCGTTCTCCCGCACGGGTTTCTTCGCCTGGGGCAACGTGAAGGATCTGGCCTTCGCGCGCACCGGGCCGGACAAAGCTCCGCTGATCCTGGTAGCCAACAACAATGATGTGCTGCAGGCGTTCGGGATGAAGAGGCCGAAAACGGGGCTGGCGGCGAGGTGAGCTACGGTTCGGGGTTCACGGGTTCGAGGTTCCGATACCGCTCATCGTGGACCTGGAACCCCGAACCTCGAACGCATTCCTGCTCAATACATCACTTCCCCTTCGGCAGCGTGAACCCGAAGGTGGTGCCCTTGCCCTCAGCGCTCTTCACGGTGATGCTGCCGCCGTGCGCCTCCACGATGTGCTTCACGATGGCGAGGCCCAGTCCGCTGCCGCCCTCGTTACGGGCCCGGCTCTTGCCCACGCGATAGAAGCGCTCGAACAGACGCGGCAGGTGCTCCTCCGCGATGCCGATCCCGTTGTCGCTGACCTCCACCAGCACGCGATCCCCCACGTCGAAGGAACGCACCGCGCACCAGCCGCCCTCACTGCCGTAGTTCACCGCGTTGTTGAACAGGTTGATGAAGACCTGCAGCAGCCGGTCGTGGTCGGCGCGCACGAGCACCTCCTCCTCCAGCTCGTTGCGCAATGTGACGCGGCGCTCGCGCGCCTTCATCTCCAACGCCTCCATGCCATCGCGTACCGCGGCGTTCAGGTCCATGCGCTCCACATCCATCGTCATCACACCGCTTTCCAGCTGGGTGATCAGGTCCATGTCCTCCACGATCCGGATCAACCGGTCCACGCCGTTGCTCGCTCGTTCCAGGAAATCGCGGTTCACTTTGGCATCCTCCAGGCCGCCCTCGAGGAGGGTGAGGATGTAGCCCTGGATGCTGAAGATGGGGGTGCGCAGCTCGTGCGCCAGGTTGCCGATGAACTCGCGGCGGAACCGCTCGCGCTCCTTCAGCCCGGTGATCTCGCTACGCTTCTCTTCGGCCCAGGTGGTCACCTCGGCACCAACGCTCCCCAACGGATCCGGACCGGTCACGAGCACGGACGGGCCGCCGGTCTGCGTGTCATGGATGGTGCGGTGGATGAGGTCCACCCGTTCCTGCACGAATCGCCGGATCAACCAGTGCGCGGCGAGAAACACGGCCAATGCGACCGGAATACCCAGCAGCAGGTTCGTTCTCCCGTCGTACGACGTACCGCCCACCAACGCGCTCACAAGGAAGAACGCCGTGATCACCAAAGCGCTGATGCCCGCGAGCGCGAGCGCCAGGCGAACGGGGGAGCGCAGGTCCATCGGGGTGCGAAGCTAGCCGCGCGCCCCTCCCGAGCCCTTGGTGGACAAGGGTTTTCCTTCGGCCTGCTTAACCTCCCGGAAACATTCGGCCAGTACGTTCGCGACCCTTTACCGGAACCCGGCTTCCCGAGCCATCGGGAGGATACACATGCGCTTCGGACTCCTCCAGTTCCTTCTGCTCGCCGGCTCGCTCGGCCTCTTCATCTACGGGATGAAGGTGATGAGCGAGGGCCTGCAGAAGGTGGCCGGTACACGCATGCGCCGTGTGCTCGAAGCGATGACGCGCGATCGCCTCCGCGGCGTGTTCACCGGCTTCTTCACCACGGTGGTGGTCCAGTACTCATCAGTGACCAGCGTGATGGTGGTGAGCTTCGTGAACGCCGGGCTCCTGTCCTTGCGGCAATCGATACCCGTGCTGCTCGGTGCCAACATCGGGACCACGGTGAAGCTGCTCGCCTTCGCTTGGATCGGTTTCTCGTCCGTGGAGCTTTCCCTCGTGGCCATCCCGATCATGGGACTGGCACTCCCCTTCCTGTTCCTCCGGGGGGGCCGCATGAAGGCCATCAGCGAGTTGCTGATCGGCATGGCGCTCACCCTCCTCGGGCTCTACTTCATGAAGGCGCATGCCCCGGAACCTTCCACGCAGGCGTTGAGCTTCCTGAACGGACTGGCCTCCTATGGCATCGCCTCGAACGTGCTCTTCGTGCTCATCGGCGCGGCACTGGCCATCGTGATCCAGAGCAGCAGCCACGCCCTGGTGCTCACCGTTCTCCTCTGCGAAAAGGGCATCATCGATTACCAGATGGCCGCAGCGCTCGTCATCGGTGAGAACATCGGTACCACGCTCACGGCCAACATCGCCGCGCTCGTCGGCAACGCCTGGGCCAAACGCACGGCGCGTGCGCACTCCGCGATCAAGGTCTTCGGCGCGCTGTGGGCGCTCCTGCTGTTCAGCCCGATCCTCGCCGGCATCGACGTGATCACCCAGCGCATCCATCACCTGTCGCCCTACACCGATCCCAGCGCCCTGCCGTGGTCGCTCACCTACCTGCACATCGCCTTCAACCTGGTGAACATGCTGCTGCTCATCCGCTTCACGCCCTTCATCGAGAAGATGGTCACGCGCATGGTGCCCGCACGCGACGGCATGGACGAGGAATACCGCCTCGAATACATCGACGACCCGCTGATGCCGCTGACGCCCGAGCTGAGCCTGCTGGAAGCGAAAAAGGAGATCGTGAAGTTCGGCGCGCTCTGCCACCGGATGATGGGCATGGTGCGCGACCTGCTCATCGAAAAAGGGGCCAGCGAGCGCGCCGTGCTGCTCGCGCGCATCGCCAAATACGAGGACATCACCGATCGCATCGAGGTGGAGGTGAGCCGCTTCCTGACCAAGACCGGCACCGAGGCCGGCGACGAGCGCATGAGCGAACGCATCCGTGCGATGATCAGCATCATCGGTGACCTCGAACGCGCCGGTGACATCCTCTTCCAGATGAGCAAGGGCATCGAGCGCAAGGCCGATGAAAAACTCTGGTTCACCCCGGAACAGCGGCAGAACCTCTTGGCCATGCTCCAACTCACGGACCGTGCCTTCGAAGTGATGCTGCACAACCTGGACGCCGATCCCGATTCCGTGCAGCTCGACGAGGCCATGCAGGTGGAGCAACGCATCAATCAGCAACGGGACGCTCTACGGCGCGCCCACCTGAAAAGCGTGGAGAGCGGCGATCACAACATCAAGAGCGG
>JAGODO010000276.1 GCA_017998165.1 Flavobacteriales bacterium
ACCATGAGGTTGGCCCGGTTCAACGACATGGTGGAGTCCTGCTTCATGATGTCCGGGTTGTACTCCGTGGCGTCGTAGAGCAGGTTGTTGCGCAACATCTGCATGCCATAGAGTTCCGTGAGCATGTTCCGCAGGAAGACGTCGTCGTTCAGGATGTAGAACGATGGCGGCAGCAGCTTTTCCTCGCCGATATGCACAACGTAGTCCTCCAGGGCGTTCACGCTCTCGATCATCAGTTCGAGCTCCCGCTTCTGCGCGTCATATTTCACCAGCTCGTTGTAGTACTGGTCCTCCTGTTTGTTCAGGTCCAGGATGTCCTTGGAATTGATGAAGCGTTCCAGATCATCCTCGTAGGCGGCCATGATGGCGCTCACCTCATCGATCTGCTTGTCGATGTAGCTGATCGTGCGGTCGTTGATGTCGAATTCGCTCTGGAGGGTGTAGCTGATGTACTCCCTGCTGATGGTGTCCAGGAACATTTTGGCCCGCAGCGGGATCTCGTCCTCCACGCGCACGTCCAGAATGGAGGTGTACTCGAGGTTCTCCACGGTCATGCCGTAGCTGTACTTGCCCACCAGGAACTGGCGGCTGTGCATTACGAACTGGTAATCGCTGCTGGTGTAGCGCTCCAGGTTGGCCGCTGTCATCGCCTGCACCTTGTCGATCCGCAGCGTGAAGTCCCCGTCCGCCGCATCGGGGTTGTCCGTGTCGAACGGGAAGGTCTTCTTGATGATGCCGGCTCCCCGGTCGTAGCTGAGCTCGAAGTGCTCCGGGTCGATGATGTGCAGGTCGAACGGCTTCTCGAAGAGCTTGGGGTTCAGGATCCGCATCTTCACCGAGAAGGGCAGGCTGGCATAGACCTCGGTCTTCTTGAAACGCCCGATGATGTAATACGACACGTCGAAGTCCAGCTTGTCAAGCGCACGGCTGATCATGTCGTAGCTGGTGAGCACCCGCTTCTGGTTCACGATGTCGCCGTAGGCCGCCACGTAACCGATGTTCTGATAAACAGCGCTCTGGTAGTTGTAGGTGTCGCGGTCCTTCAGCAGGATCTGCGTGCTGGCCCCGTACACCTCGGGGATCTTGTAGGAATAGAGGTAGGAGAGGACGGCCGACAGGATCAGCGCCACCACTACGAAGTACCAGTTCTTCGAAAAGATCCGGAGAACGGAGCGCAGGTCGTTTACGTCGATGATGCCCGCCTTGGGGCCTGCCGCTGCTGCCATGGGTTCCCGGGTGGCGCCGATGGCTCCTCAAAAGGACCGCAGGCACCGCAAAAGGGCTGCGAATATAGCCGGCTCGTGCATAGCCCTCTCTCGTCCTGTGCAGGGTATTCCCATCGCCTGTCGGATCGTTGAAAACAATGGGTGTACCCCTCTGGAAGCCGGTTGGCCGTTCTTTCTACATTTGCGCAAGTTCCTGAGTGCTCGAAGAAATGAAGTATGTGCTACGCCTCGCGGCCCTCGCGTGCTTGTCGGGTTTTCCGCTGATCGGTGGCCTCCTCGCACAGGGCGGTCCTCCCGTTGGCGGTCCCCCGCCGTGCTGGCCACCACCCTGCATTCCCGTTGATGGCGGCCTTTCCCTACTGATCGGCGCCGGTGTGTTGCTCGGTGCGAAGCGCTCCTACGATCTCCATAAGCGTTCGAAGCAAGCCGCTTGATGGTCCCCAACGCCCCGTCCTCATCGGTCGGGCGTGATGCGCTGGTCCGGTTCCTCCTTCTGGCCGCTGCTTTGTTCATCGGCTGGCAGTTGCTCTATTCCCTGGTCATCCATCCTTGGGGAGCGCTGGACCGCTGGCTGATCGATCGGCTCACCGACCACTCCGGTGCCGTGCTGCGCCTGTTGGGCTATGAGTTGCTCCCGGAGCCGGCCGGTGACAGCAGCCGGTACATCGGCGTGCAGGGCGGCACCTTCCTCTGGATCGGTGACCGATGCGATGGGCTCTCGGTGATGGTCGTCTTCGTGCTCTTCATCGCCGCCTTCCCGGGGCCATGGAAGCATAAACCCTGGTTCGCGTTGCTCGGGGTCCTGTTGATCCATGCCATGAACGTGCTGCGGGTCGTGGCACTCTGTTACATCGTCACCATCGACTACGAACTGCTCAACTTCCAGCATGACTACACCTTCCAGGTCGTTGTCTATGGCTGCGTGCTGCTGCTTTGGTACATCTGGGTGAAGCGGTTCGCGCCCCTGCCCGCGATGCGCTGACGATGGGGCCACGCCTGCGTTCCGCCCTCATCCTGCTCGCAGGCATAGGCATCGGTTCCCTGCGCGACTTCCTCTTCATCAACCTCAACTATCAGCTCGACCATGTCACGCGCGCAACGCGGACATCCTTCGCCCATTCCCGCTTTCAAGGCTGGGTCGAAGGCTGGGAAGCCCCGGGGCTCACGCGGCTGAAATGGCTGCTCGCGGGACTCTTCGTCCTCAGCATGTGGGGCCTCTGCATGGTCCTGCTGAAGAACGTGGGGGTCATGAAGGGCCTCTGGCGCCCGGTGACCTTGGTTTTCGCAGGCACCGCCATAGCGGCCTTGGTGTTGCACGGCCTGGCCCGCTGGCTTCCGGTGGAAGAAGCTTCCGTGAACCTGCTGCACGCGATCCAATACCCGGTGCTCCTCCTCGTCCTCCAAGCCGCGCTGATGCTCTTTCCGGGTGCCAGGAAGGAGCAGGGTTAAGGGTTTCCCCGGGCTACTTTCGCGATCCTTTTCCCTCCGGGGTCAGGTCGCCCCCGCTATAGCGGGATGAAACACATGCGCGTTTCCATAGTCATCCCGTGCTACAATGTGCAGGAGCACCTGCCGAGAGCATTGGATTCCGCGCTCGCTCAGGACCACCCGGATATGGAGATCGTTTGCGTGGATGACGGCAGCAATGACCGCACACCGCAAGTGCTGGCGGACTTCTCAACCCGCCATCCGCGAAGGATCCGCATCATGAACCAGTCCAATCAGGGGGCTTGCGCGGCGCGCAACGCTGGCGCGTCGGTGTCCACCGGCACGTACATCCAGTTCCTGGATGCGGACGATATGATCCTGCCGGACAAGATCCGGGGTCAGGTCCAACTCGCGGAAAGGCAGGATCTTCCCGGGCTCATCGTCGGGGACTTCGAGCAGGTGATGCCCAACGGCCTTTTGTTACCGGCGCTCGCCCTCCACGATCAGCCTTGGATGGCACTGATCAGGACGCGGATGGGCACGACGAGCGCGAACCTCTGGAAACGGGATGCGGTGGCCGCAGTCGGTGGCTGGAACGAGCAGCTGGGCAGCAGCCAGGACTACGAACTGATGTTCCGCCTGCTCAAACAAGGCTCCCCCGTCGCGTGGGACCCGCGCATCCGCACCCATGTGCTGAAGCGTGTGAGCGGCTCCATCTCCCAGACCGGGGTGCAGGCCAATTGGGACCGTTACATCGCCTTGCGCCACGACATCAAGGAATACCTGACGGCGGCCGACCCGGGCCGGTACGCCACGGAGATCGAGACGTTGCGGCAGTACATCTTCATGGCCCTGCGCATCGTGGCCGCGGATGACCTGCCCAAGGCGCTCATGACCTACAAGCGCAGCATCGGCAGCGGGTTCCGTCCACAGGTGAGCCGTGCCATTACCGAGCGGTATGCGGCGCTGCATAACTTGCTGGGCTTCGCCACCACCGAGCGATTGATGCGTCTTGTGAAAGGGCGCCGCCCGCAGCGAACCACCGCATGATCCGCACGCACGCCGACCTCCTCGCTTATCGTGAAGCGGACCGCATCGCGCTCCGGCGGCAGTTCTCCTCGCAGATGATGTTCGATGAGGTCTGGAAGTTCCAGCGCCTGCTGCGCCGCGTGGAGTATGCTTTGAACCGCCACAAGGCGAAAGGGCTCTTCGGCAAGCTGATCTACAAATATTGGTCGGTGCGCTTCCATCACCAGAGCGTGCGTTGCGGGTTCGATATCCCCCCGAACGTTTTCGGTCCCGGGCTCAGCATCGCGCATCGGGGCACCATCGTGGTGCATCCGGACGCGCGCATCGGCCAGAACTGCCGTATCCACGTTGACGTGGTGATCGGTACACGGCCCGGGCCCCTGGACCTGGTGCCCCGCATCGGCGACAATTGCTACATCGGGCCCGGAGCCAAACTGTTCGGTGATATCGTTATCGGGGACAACACCGCCATTGGTGCCAACAGTGTAGTGAACAGCTCGTTCCCCGAAGGCAACATGACCATCGCCGGTGCGCCCGCCCGCAAGGTGAGTGATACGGACAGCCGCGAGTTCATCATCGCCACGCGCGGCCGGCCGGAGGTCCTCGGATAAGCGCGTTCGCTCTTTGGGAGCAGCGCCGATAACCCGACCGCCCCGCATCGATCATGCTCCCGGTTCAGGCCCTGTATGAAATGGGCTAACCTTGTCACTCCCGATCCGCAGCAGGTTGGAACAGGCATCCACTTCCGTCCGTCCGTTCGCACGGTGGCTCCTGCGGTCGGTCCTGCCCCATGCGTGTGTGGCCATCGCGATCCTGCTGATCGTTCACGCGCTGCTTCCACCGTTCTGGGGTTCGCCCGGGCTGGCGTTGAAGATCCGGAGCGCCGAGATGCCCGTCCAGCCCTATGCCCGGGTACTCGTCGGTTCCAGCCACTTGTTCCGCCAGGTGATCCCCGCCACGCTCGACTCGGCAGTGGCCGACGGCGGACGAACGTTCAACATGGCCTTGAACGCGGTGTACTCCCCGGAGTCGGAGATCGCGTGCGCACATCTGTTGCGCAGCGAGCGTCCACCGGCGGAGGTCATCCTCGAGGTCATGCCCTATGTGGTATTCGAGGAGCAGAGTTTCGATCACTACCGCTCGTGGTACTATGTGGATGCCGCGGCCTGCTTGTCGCTCGTCAGGGAGCACGCCAACCTGCCCGACGTATCACTCATGGGCCGGTTGGAGACCATCGTTCCGGATCTGCGTGCCTTCGCCTGTGCGGCCACGATGCCCGGCCTCGCGGATCGGTTGAACGATGATGATCTGCTCGATACGGGGATCGTGATGGGGCCA